>NZ_CACSJV010000006.1:0-139496 GCF_902706105.1 Curtobacterium sp. 18060
GCCGTCACCCGGCGTCGGGGTCGGGGTCGGCACCGGAGTCGGGTCGGTCCCGGGGTCCGTGCCGGCAGCGTCGAGGTCGAACCCGACCAGGATCGGGTCGTGGTCGCTCGCGCGGAACACGTCGTCGGTGTACAGGTCCGACGCGTTGTAGTTGTAGCGGCTGTACTCCAGACCCACCGACTCGACCGAGTTGATGTTCCAGATGTCCACGCCCGTGACCGTCTCGAGCGCGGCCTTCGACGCGAACACGTGGTCCAGCGAGCCACTCAAGCCGGAGAACACGTACGAGTACTCGGTGGCGTCGAGCGCCGGGCCGAGGTCGGTGTAGCCGGCGTCGTCGAGGACGACCACCGGGTCCTCCTTGCTGTAGGCGTTGAAGTCGCCGAGCATGAACACCTTGTCGGTGCCGTACTGCGCCTGCATGTCGGCGGAGAAGGTCACGAGGGCCTTGGCCTGCCGCACCCGGTCGGCGTTCGAGGCGCCCTGGCCGTCACCCTGGTCGGCGTTCTCGCCGGTGCCGGAGCCCTTCGACTTGAAGTGGTTCGCGATCACCAGGAAGTCGTCGTCCGCGGTGCCGCCGACGGGGCGGAACGCGTCCGCGACGGGCTGCCGGGCGTTCGTGAAGGCGTCGTCGAGCAGGATCGTCGACGCACCGACGGGTTCGACGCGGTCCTGCTTGTAGATGAGCGCGAGGCGGATGACGTCCTCGCTCGCCGGGACGGTCGCGGGCGACTTCGCGTAGGCCCAGGTGTCCTCGCCGGTGGCGGCGTTCAGGGCGTCGACGAGCGTGGCGACCGCGGCGTCCCGGTCCTGGCCGAAGCGCGCCGAGTTCTCGATCTCCTCGAGCGAGACGACGTCGGCACCGAGGCCGTTGATCGCCTTGACGATCTTGACCTGCTGGCGCAGGAAGTCCTCTTCCTCGGCAGCACCGCGGGCGTCGCAGCCGGAGTTCACCGTGACGGGGTCGCCCGCACGGTCGGTGTAGTACGAGCAGCCGGTGAGCTGGTCACCCGTGGTCGGGAAGTAGTTCAGCACGTTGAACCCGGCGAGCTTGAGGTCGCCGCCGACGTCCTGCGGCTTCGCCTGGCGCACGTTCGAGAACGACGCGGGCAGGTCCGCCGCCGGGGTCGCACCGGTGATCGGCGCGGTCGGCTGGAACTTCCACCCGCTGTTGCGGTAGTCGAGGACGACCGGACCCTCGAACGTGGCGGTCGCACCGACGGTGACCGGGCCCTGGGTGAGCCAGGACACCGGGATGCCCTGGTTGGCCTTCGTCAGGAAGTTGGTGCTGGCACCGTCGTCGAGCGTGACCTTGCGCGCGGCGTTGGACGCCGCGGCGGCCGTCGCCTCGGCGCTGCCCGGACGACCGACCTCGGTCGGCTGGACGAGCCGGCCGGCGCCGCTGGCGAGCACGACCTCGCCGTACTGGTTCGTCGTGTAGTTGTCGGCGACCGTGAAGGAGCCCTGCGGGGCGATGAGCATGCTCTCGAGCGACTCGCGCTGCGCGTCCGACGACGGGAACGCGACCGCGGCGGGCTGCGGAGCGACGACGGCGTCGCTGAGCTTTTCGAGCGAGGATGCCCCCGACACCGTCAGCTCGGTCAGGCCGAAGTACTCGGAGACCGCACCGGTGACCCGCACGTGGTCGCCCTCGGCCACCAGCCCGGCGGTCGCGGACGAGAAGACGAAGACGGCGTCGGACGCGGTGTGGGTGCCGAAGTCGATCGCGCCGCCGGTCCCCGGCGTCTGGATCGTGTAGCCGTTGAAGCCGCCGGACGCGTACACCGCGGTGACGACACCGTCGGTGGTGACGGTCTTGCCGGCGTAGGGCGAGGTGTCCGTGGAGCCCTGCAGCTGGGCGATGGTCACGGCCTCGGCGGGGGCGCCGGGGTCCGTCGGCTCCGTCGGGTCGGTCGGGTCGGTGGGCTCGGTCGGGTCGGTCGGCGCAGCCGTCTCACCCGCGGCGTTCCGCGGGGTCAGGGTCGTCGTCACCGAGAAGTCCGCGCCGTTGTCGTCGGTGTCCTTCGTGCCCTGGCGGACCAGGCCGTTCGGCACGGCGTTCGCCCCCTCGACGGTGCGCACGGTGCGCTCGAAGGTGTTCGAGGCGCCGTAGCCGAGCAGGTCGACGACGCCAGCGGTGCCGGTCGTCACGGGACCCGCGGCGAGCGCCACCGGCGTGGAGGCGTCGGACAGCACGAGCGTGCCCGTGGTTCCGGAGGGGTTCAGCGAGGCGGTGTCGTCCGCCGTCGGCAGGTCCGCTCCGACCGGGGTGGCGCCGCCGTTGCCGGCCATCGACACCAGGAACGTGCCCGCGGCCGGCACCGTCCCCTCGAGCGCGCTCGTCGAGAAGGCGCCGGTGCTCGTCGCCGAGCGGTACTGCAGCGACCAGCCGTCGAGCGACACCGGGGCGTCGGTCGGGTTGCCGATCTCGATGAACTTCTGGTTGTAGAAGGCGCCGTTGCTGCCCGCCTTCAGGTAGGCCTCCTCGATGACGAGGCCACTCCCCTCGGGGTTCGCGGTCGCTGCGGTGACGGTGACGAGCGGGGCCGCGAGGAGTGTCGCGGCAGCCGTGGCGCACAGCAGAGTGCGCCCGAGGGAGTTGGGCATGCCCGCACGCTACCGACCTGCGGAGTCCCTCAGGTTTCGCGCAGGTGAATGATTGCGTTCGGCAACATCAGCACCGGGCGTTCACTCCCGCCGCGCCCGCGTCTGCTCCGCCCGCCCCGCGAGCTCCTCGTCGGCCGGGTACCCCACCTCGGTCAGCGTCAGCCCCTTCGCCGGAGCGGTCTTGAACGCGCTCGTCCGCGTCTCGGCGACGCGGAGCTCCTCGAGCCGTTCCGGCCCGAACCGCCCCTCGCCGACGGCGATGGTCGCCCCCACCATCGCGCGCACCATGGAGTGGCAGAACGCATCGGCCTGGAGGCGCGCCACCAGCACGCCGTCCGGCTCGCGGTCCCAGCGGAACTCCTGCAGCGTCCGGATGGTCGTCGCGCCCTCGCGCGGCTTGCAGAACGTCGCGAAGTCGTGCAGCCCCAACAGCGTCAGCGCACCGCGCTCCATCGCTGCCGGGTCGAGGCTCGCCCCGTGCCAGACCGTGTGCCCGCGCCGACGTGGATCGCGCGGGGCGTCGGCGTCCGCGATCCGGTACTCGTACCGTCGCCAGAGCGGCGAGAACCGGGCGTCGAACCCGTCCGGCGCGACCGACGCCCGGGTGACGACGACGTCGCCCTCGGGTGCCGCGATGCCGTTCACGCGTTTGACGAGCCCGTCCAGCGGCGAGCGCCCCGTGCCGCGTTTGGCGCTGAGCGCGTCCCACTGCTCGGCGGACAGGTCGAGGTGGGCGACCTGCCCGGTGGCGTGCACGCCGGCGTCGGTGCGTCCGGCGACGGTGAGCAGTGGCGGCTCGCCCCACCGGGTGAAGACGGTGGCGAGGGCGGCCTCGAGCGCGCCCTGCACGGTCCGCAGCCCGGGCTGCCGGGCCCACCCGGAGAACGCGGCCCCGTCGTACGCGATGTCCAGCCGCAGCCGGATCCCGGCAACCTCGCCGCCGCTCTGCGGGCCCGCCGTCTCGTCCACGCGACCACCGTACCGGGGCCGCACCGCGCCTCCCGGCAGTCGGCGGACACCCGTCTGCACAACCGAAGGCCGCTGCGCCGCTGACGCGCGCTGTCCACCGGTGTCAGCGCCACGTCAGTGCCGCGTGAGCGCCCCGCGGCACCATCGTCCTCGACATCGACGAAAGGACATTTCGATGACCACGACACCGCTCGCGGTGGAGGCCTCCGGCCTCGTGAAGACCTTCGGGACGAACCGCGCAGTGGACGGTGTCGACCTCCGTGTGGAGGCCGGCACGGTCTACGGCGTGCTCGGTCCCAACGGCGCCGGCAAGACCACCACCATCTCCATGCTCGCGACCCTGCTCAAGGCGGACGGCGGCGAGGCCCGGATCTTCGGGCACGACGTCCGGCGCGAGGCGCAGACGGTCCGCACCCTGATCGGGGTGACCGGTCAGTACGCCAGCGTCGACGAGACGCTCAGCGCGACCGAGAACCTGGTGATCTTCGCGCGCCTGCTCGGGCTGTCCCGCGCGGACGCGAAGCGGAAGGCCGTGGAACTGCTCGAACGCTTCGGGCTGACCGAGGCCGCGTCACGCCCGCTCAAGGGCTTCTCCGGTGGCATGCGTCGCCGGCTCGACCTGGCTGCGAGCCTCATCGCGCAGCCGCCGCTGATCTTCCTCGACGAGCCGACGACGGGGCTCGACCCCCGCACCCGTGCGCAGATGTGGGACACCATCCGCGAGCTCGTGGCGACGGGTTCGACGGTGCTGCTGACGACGCAGTACCTGGACGAGGCGGACCAGCTCGCCGACCGCATCGCGGTCATCGACCACGGCAAGGTCGTCGCCGAGGGCACGAGCGACGAGCTGAAGGCCTCGATCGGCAGTTCGTCGCTGCAGCTCCGCCTGACCGATGCGCTCCGGCTCGACGCCGCGCGCACGATCGTCCGGAACACCCTCGGTGTCGACGCGGTGGCCAGCCCCGAGGGCTCGCGTCTCACCGCACCGATGTCGGACCCCGACCGCGTGACGGACCTGCTGGTGTCGTTCCGCGAGGCCGGCATCACCCTCGCCGAGATGAGCGTGCAGAAGCCCACCCTCGACGAGGTCTTCCTGACGATCACCGGCGCACCGGCGACCACCGAAGACGACGGCACCGACGACGACGGCACCGACGACGACAACGACAGCACCGACCGCGAACTCGCAGGGAGCATCGCATGACCACCCTCACCAGCACCACGGGCACCGCTGCTCCCCGGATCACCCCGCGCCCCGGCGTCGGTGTGACCGGCCTCGGCGCCACCGTCCGGCAGTCGCTCACGATGGCGTACCGCGGGCTGATCAAGGTCCGGCGCACTCCCGAGCAGCTGTTCGACGTCACCCTGATGCCGATCATCTTCACCGTGATGTTCACGTACATCTTCGGTGGTGCGATCGCGGGTGACGTCGCGAGCTACCTGCCGATCATCATCCCCGGCATCCTGGTGCAGACGAACATCACGTCGTCGATCGTCACGGGCGTGCAGCTGCGCGAGGACATGGACAAGGGCGTCTTCGACCGCTTCAAGTCCCTGCCCATCGCCCGGATCGCCCCGCTCGCGGGTGCGCTGCTCGCCGACACCGTCCGGTACGCGATCGCCACGACGATCACCTTCACGGTCGGCATCATCATGGGTCTGCGTCCCGCCGGCGGGTTCGGTGCGGTCGTCCTGGCCGGGTTGCTGGTCATCGTCGTCGCGTGGGCGATCAGCTGGATCTTCGCCTACTTCGGCGTCGTCGCGCGGACGGCGTCGAGCGTCTCCGGCATCTCCAACATGGTGCTGTTCCCGCTGACGTTCCTGTCGAACGCGTTCGTGCCGGCGGACACCCTGCCGGACTGGCTGCGCTGGTTCTCCGAGGTGAACCCGATCTCGCACCTCATCACGGCGGTCCGCGAGCTCGTGAACCACGGCACGGTGGGCGTCGACCTCTGGATCAGCCTGCTCGGCGCAGCGGTCGTGGTCGCGGTGTTCGCGCCGCTGACGGTCCGCGCGTACATGCGGAAGGCCTGACGGGCGCGGATCAGCGCGCGCGGAACCGCAGCTCCTCGAGCAGGAGCCGCGCCTGCGAGACGGCCTCGGTCCGGTTCGATCCGGCCGAGGCCGTCTCGGCGTCCGCCAGCACCGCGTCGCCGAGGGCGTCGGCCAGCACCGACCGCATCCGTGGGTGCGCGAGCACGCCGAAGTCCTGCCGCGAACCGAGTCGGGTCGCCAGCCCCCAGCAGCGAGCGGCGTGCTCCGGCTGTCCGTCACGGGCGGCGGCGAGCGCCAGGCCGAGCAGGGCGGTCCCGATCACGGGCAGGTCCAGCCACCACGGGTGGACGCGCAGCATCACGAGCGCACCGACGCGCAGGCGTCTCGCGACCGCCACGTCGTCGACCGGGAGGCCCGGCGCGGCTCCGTCGGTCCGGTGCACCGCCGCCTCGTCCCGCGCCGCGATCCGCGCCGAGCCCGCCATGAGCGTCCAGTGCGGCGTCTGCTTCCGCAGGGGCAGCACGGAGTCCCAGGCGCGGGTGTACTCCGCCGCAGCGTCGTCGAGGGCTCCTTCCCAGCGCGAGCACTCCGCACCGATGGCCATCGCGAGCACGCCGATCTGCACCCGGTCCTCGTCGAACCCGCCGCGGGCCTCGACCGGCCGGTGCTGCAGGTCGTCGGCGACCTGCCGGGCACGCACGACGTCGCCGGTGCTCGCGGCGCAGAGGCCGACGGTCCAGCCGATCTCGTACAGGTCGTCGTCGGCCCCGAACCGTTCGAGCTGCTCGCGGGCGACCTCGGCGGACCGCAGTGCGTCGGCGTGCCGGCCGGTCTGCGCCAGGAGCTGGGTCATGGTGACGGCGATCGACCCGGTGGTCCAGGCGTCGTCGCTCGACCGCGAGAGCGTCTCGGCGCGGGTCGCGTACCGCAGGGCGACGGCGGACTCCCCGTCGTTCTCGGCGAGCGGCGCGCTGAGCATGTTCGCCAGGCAGGCGACCCCGGGCTCCGGGTCGTCGCGGTAGCGGGCGAGCAGGGCGTACCCGTCGGCCGGTCGCCCCAGGGTGAGGAGCAGCGCTGCCTGGGCGTCGAGCACCGCGAACCCGGTGGTGCCGTCGCGCATCACGCGGCGCAGGGTCGACACGGCCAGGGCTGCGGTGCGCTTGTCGCTGAACGCGGACGACCCGCCGGTGACGACGAGTCCGAGCACGGTCGCGGCACGGTCCTCGGTCGCCGGTCCGGTACGGCGCAGGACCGGGACGACCTCGGGGCCGAGTGCGACGACCTCACCGTGGGCACCGCGCAGCGACCAGTAGCCGCCGAGGGCCGCGAACAGGTGCGCGACCGCCGCGGTGTCGTCGGCCGCCAGGCTCCAGCGGAGCAGCGTGACGAGGTTGTCGGATTCGCGGGCGACCTCGCGGAACCGCTCGAGCTGGGCGGAACCCGTGATGGTGAGGAGGTTGCGCTCGGCCGCGAACCCACGGCCCCAGCCGATCATGGCCGCTCGGACGGCCTCGGTGGCGCCGCGGTCCCCCAGCCGGGCGGCACCGAACTCCCGCACGGTCTCGAGCAGCCGGTACCGCACGGGCTCGCCCTCGTGCTCGACGAGCTGCACGAGCGACTGCTCCACGAGCTCGGCGAGGTCGTCGAGCGCGTCGGCCCGGCGGTCCGGGGCGGCGACGGCCTCGACGGCGTCGACCGCGAGTCCGTCCGGGAAGAGCGCCAGCCGGGTCAACAGGTCCTGGGCCCCGTCGTCGAGCAGGCGCCAGCTCCACTCGATCACGGCGAGCAGGGTGCGGTGCCGCTCCGGGGCGCTCCGGTCGCCGCCGCGCAGCAGCGCGAACCGGTCGTCCAGCCGGCGCTCGATCTCGTCGGCGCTCATCCCCCGGATGCGTGCGGCCGCGAGCTCGATGGCCAGCGGTGACCCGTCGAGCCGCGTGCAGATCCGGCGCACCGCGTCCACCGGCAGCACGGCTCCGGGTCGTGCGGCCCGCGCCCGCTCGGTGAACAGCCGGACGGCTGCCCCGTCGGCCTCGACGGGCAGGGGCGCGAGGGGAGCCACGACCTCGCCGGCGATGGCGAGCGGCGCGCGTGACGTCGTCAGGATCCGCAGCTCGGGCACGGTCGCGAGCAGGTCCGCGGCGAAGGCGGCGACCTCGGCAACCAGGTGTTCGCAGTTGTCCAGGACGAGCACGGTCGGCCCGTCGGCGAGCGCCCGCACGACCCGGGTGCGCAGGTCGGCCGCGACGGCGTCCCGGAGCGACCTGGTGGAGCGGAACTCGGCGATCCCGAGCAGCGCGCCGAGGGCCGGCACGATGTCGTCAGCCGTGGCGAGCGGCGCGAGCTCGAACACGACGACGCCCTGTGTCGGCGGCAGGCCGGCGGCGACCGCCTGCGCGAGGCGGGTCTTCCCCAGCCCACCCGCACCGAGGATCGTGACCAGCCGTCCGGCGGACAGCAGGTCCGAGACGGCGGCGAGGTCGGCCTCCCTCCCGACCAACGTGTTCGGCGCAGCACGCAGGCCGACGCGGCGGACGCTGCCCGTGGCGGGGCCGGACCGACGCAGCAACTCGGCGTTGAGGCGGACCAGGTCGGCCGAGGGGTCGGCGCCGAGTTCGTCGGCGAGCCGGTCACGGTGCGCCGCGAAGGCGGCGATGGCCTCGCTCGTGCGGCCGGCCGCGGCGAGGGCACGCATCGAACCGGCGACCGCGACCTCGTCGTAGGGGTTGGCGACGGCCTCTGCTGCCCAGAGTGCGGCGGCCTCGTCGGCGTCGCCCTCGTCGAGCAGTGCACCGCCGAGCGCGCGTCGGAGTGTCCGCCGGAGCGCTGCCGCTCGGTCCGCGAGTGCCGCGCCCAGGTCGCCGTCGACGTCGGCGCCCGGGTCACCACGCCAGAGGTCGAGGGCCGCACGGACCGCTGCCGGCTCCGCCTCGCCCACCGCATGTTCGGCACGGGCGAGGTCGACGTCCTCGGGGTCGCCGCCCAACGCGTACCCGGTGCTCGTCGACTCCACGAGGCCGTCCGCCACGCTCCGGCGCAGTCGGGACACGAGCGTCTGCAGCGCTGCACGGGCACCCCGCGGCTGCACGTCCGGCCAGAGGTCGTCGATCAGGGACTCGGTGGTCAGGGCGTGGCCGCGCGCGAGCACCAGCGCCGTCAGGAACGCCCGAGCGAGCGCACCGGGCACCGGCGACTGCCGGCCGTCCGCACCCGTCACCGTGACCGGTCCGAGGACGTTGATTCGGGGCGGGACGGTCACGGTGCGAGTCTACGGAGCGCCGGTGTCACGGGGTCCTCGCGTCAGCCGCGCGGACGGCGGAACGCTGACGGCCCCGTGCGGGTGTCGAGGTTGTCCGTCGCACGGCGCTCGGACTCCACGATGCCGCGGAGCGCCACGAGCGCGGACGCCGTCACCGCGACGTGCGAGGGGTTCTCGCGCGAAGCGTCGAGCGCCTGCTCGAGTCGCTCGATCGCCTTGTCGCCTTCGTCCTCGGGGCACTCCCCGCGGATCATGCACGCGAGCTGGCGGAGCGCCTCCGTGAGGGGCTCGGTGAACGCGGGGTCGGGACGCCCGATGTTCGCGGACACCGGACCCGACCGGGCGACGAGCTCGGTGAGGTCCGTCGTGTACCAGGCGACCCGTTCGAGCGCCCGGAAGCGTGCTCCGTCCTGCTGGAGCCGAGCCCGTGACCCGCGGAGCGCCCCGCGGGGGTTGATCTTCCGGCTCTCGTGGGCGACGGACACCCGCGCGCGCACATCGGCGATCGCACGGTCGAGCTTGTCCTGCTGCCGGTTCCAGGCGTCCTCGTCGCGTTTGCCGGTCTCCAGCACGCGGGCGAGCCCCTCGAGGTGCTCGGCCAACACGGCGTTCACCTCGTCGATCCGACGTTCGGCGTCCCAGAAGTGCAGCGGCGGGAACACCAGGAAGTTCACGAGCAGGCCGACGACGACGCCGACGCCCATCTGCACCAGGTACCCGAACGAGTAGCCCTCGGCGTTCGCCCCGCCGACGAGCAGCACGAACAACGCCGCCGTCGAGACCCAGGTGCTGCCCTCGCCGAGCACCCGGAACCCGCCGACGAGTACGCCGACGCCGACCGCCAGGGCCACGGCGAGGATCCCCGGGTCGCCCACGAGCATCGTGAAGCCCGCGACGGCGATGCCGAGCAGGATGCCGACGAGCGTCTGGATGCCGTTGCGCAGCCCCGCGTAGACCGTCGTCTGCATCGCGACGATCGCCCCGAGCGGTGCGTAGTACGGGTAGTCGGACGCGACCCCGGGCACGTGCCTGGCGATGAACCAGGCCAGTGCCGCGGCGCCGGCGGCCTTGGCTGCGTGCAGCAGTCGCGGCTGTGTGCCGGACGTGCGGCTCCACCGCCACGCGCGGCGACCGACGCCCGCGATGTGTTGGAACTCCATGTGGTGACTCTCCCTGTCGGGCGGACACGCTACGGGGCGCCCACTGGGAAGGCGACGGTCCTGCGTTCTCCGGACGTCGGGGAGCAGGGGTAGCGCTCCCGAACGCGACGAAGCCCCCGCGACCTGGGTCGCGGGGGCTTCGTGGTGACGCGGGGTCCTACTTGGTGTCGTCGCTCTTCTCGGCGGCGTCGGCCTCGACCTCGGCGGCAGCCTCGGTCTCGGTCTCCGACTCGACCGGCGCGGACTCCTCGGTGGTCTCGGTCGCCTCGACCGGGGCCTCCTCGGTGGTCTCGTCGGCAGCCGGCTCCTCGACCGGAGCGGCGGGGGCCGGAGCCGCGGTGCGCTTCACCGGGGCGGGCGTGCCCGACACCGGCTCGAGGACGAGCTCGATCGACGCCAGCGGGGCGTTGTCGCCCTTGCGGAAGCCGAGCTTCGTGATGCGGGTGTAACCGCCCTGACGGTCCTCGACCTGCGGGGCGATCTCCGTGAACAGCGTGTGCACGACGGACTTGTCGCGCAGGGTCGCGATGACCCGACGACGAGCGTGCAGGTCGCCGCGCTTCGCGAACGTGATGAGCCGCTCGGCGACCGGACGGAGGCGCTTGGCCTTCGTCTCGGTGGTCGTGATGCGGCCGTGCGTGAAGAGGGCGTTGGCGAGGTTGCTCAGGAGCAGGCGCTCGTGAGCGGGACCGCCACCGAGGCGGGGGCCCTTGGTGGGCTTCGGCATGTCAGTTCTCCAGTGGTGAAAGTGGTGCGCGCGGTGTCAGCGCGCTTGCGCGTGAGCGCGAGATCAGTTGTTGGACTCGTCCTCGTCGTACCCGCTGTAGAAGTGGGCGCCGTCGAATCCGGGGACGGTGTCCTTGAGGGACAGGCCGAGCTCGGTGAGCTTGTCCTTGACCTCGTCCACCGACTTCTGACCGAAGTTGCGGATGTTCATGAGCTGCGTCTCCGACAGGGCGACGAGCTCGGACACCGTGTTGATGCCCTCGCGCTTCAGGCAGTTGTAGCTGCGGACCGACAGGTCGAGGTCCTCGATCGGGGTCTGCAGCTCGTTCGACAGGACAGCGTCGACCGGCGCGGGGCCGATCTCGATGCCCTCTGCGGCCGTGTTGAGCTCGCGAGCGAGCCCGAACAGCTCGACCAGCGTGCGACCGGCCGACGCGATGGCGTCGCGCGGCGTGATCGCCGGCTTCGACTCGACGTCGACGACCAGGCGGTCGAAGTCCGTGCGCTCACCGGCACGCGTCGCCTCGACGCGGTAGGTGACCTTGAGGACCGGCGAGTAGATCGAGTCGATCGGGATCTGACCGGCCTCGGAGAACTCGGAACGGTTCTGCGTGGCCGAGACGTAGCCGCGGCCGCGCTCGATCGTGAGCTCGAGCTCGAACCGCGCGGTGTCGTTCAGGGTCGCGATGACGAGTTCCGGGTTGTGGATCTCGACGCCGGCCGGAGCGGAGATGTCCGCTGCGGTGACCTGACCGGCACCCTGCTTGCGCAGGTACGCGGTGATCGGCTCGTCGTGCTCGCTGGAGACGACGAGGCTCTTGATGTTGAGGATGATCTCGGTGACGTCTTCCTTCACACCGGGAACGGTGCTGAATTCGTGGAGGACACCGTCGATGCGGATGCTGGTGACAGCCGCGCCGGGGATCGAGGAGAGGAGCGTGCGGCGCAGCGAGTTGCCGAGGGTGTAACCGAAGCCCGGCTCGAGCGGCTCGATGACGAAGCGCGAGCGGTGCTCGGAGATCGACTCCTCGGTCAGGGTGGGGCGCTGTGCAATGAGCACTGTGGGATTCCTTTCGGCGAAGTGTCCGCTATATGACACTTGGCGGTACGACGGGGCCGCGTGGGCCCCGACGGGTCTGTTGAGTTGTGATCACGCGCACCGATGTGCGCGATCGAACGACCAGGAATGGCCGCGGGCCCTGCCCGACCCCGTCAGGGGACGAGCAGGGCGCGGCCGGTTGCTCCTCGCGTCAGACGCGACGACGCTTCGGCGGGCGGCAACCGTTGTGCGCCTGCGGAGTGACGTCGTTGATCGAACCGACCTCGAGGCCAGCGGCCTGGAGCGAACGGATCGCGGTCTCGCGGCCCGAACCCGGACCCTTCACGAAGACGTCGACCTTCTTGACGCCGTGCTCCTGCGCCTGACGCGCAGCGGACTCGGCGGCGAGCTGCGCCGCGAACGGCGTCGACTTGCGCGAACCCTTGAAGCCCACGGCACCCGAGGACGCCCAGCTGAGGACGGCACCCGACGGGTCGGTGATGCTGACGATCGTGTTGTTGAACGTGCTCTTGATGTGGGCCTGGCCCACTGCGACGTTCTTCTTCTCCTTGCGGCGCGGCTTGCGCGCGGCAGTCTTGGGGGTAGCCATCGGGGTCTCCTATCGAGCCTTCTTCTTGCCTGCCACGGTGCGCTTCGGTCCCTTGCGGGTACGCGCGTTGGTCTTGGTGCGCTGACCGCGCACCGGGAGACCACGACGGTGGCGAAGACCCTCGTAGCTACCGATCTCGACCTTGCGACGGATGTCGGCTGCCACCTCGCGGCGGAGGTCACCCTCCACCTTGAAGTTGCCCTCGATGAAGTCACGGAGGGCGACGAGCTGGTCGTCGGTCAGGTCCTTGACGCGGATGTCACCGGAGATACCGGTCTCGGCGAGTGCCTGGACCGCGCGGGTACGGCCGACGCCGTAGATGTACGTGAGTGCGATCTCCACGCGCTTCTCGCGCGGGATGTCGACGCCTGCTAGACGTGCCATGTGATGGCTGCTCCTGTTGTCGATGGAGGTGTGGAGCAGTACCGGTGCCCGGGCCTCCGACCCGAGGTGTCCCCCGGCCGTCGTGCGACCGGGTTCTGGTACTGCGTTGTCGATCTTCAGTTGTGGGTCGTGCTCGAGCAGCCTGCTGTCCGAGGGACAGCGTCGGCGCCGGTCACGCGCCCGGGACTAGCCCTGGCGCTGCTTGTGACGCGGGTTGCTCTTGCAGATCACCATGACGCGGCCCTTGCGGCGGATCACTCGGCAGTGCTCGCACATGGGCTTGACGCTGGGGTTGACCTTCATTGTTCTTTCCTCGTGCTCGCTGGCTTCGTGCGCGGCAGGATTGCCGAGCCGTTCCTTTCCAGCTCGCGGATCACTTGTAGCGGTAGACGATCCGGCCGCGGGTCAGGTCGTACGGGCTCAGCTCCACGATCACGCGGTCCTCGGGGAGGATGCGGATGTAGTGCTGGCGCATCTTCCCGGAGATGTGCGCGAGGACCTTGTGTCCGTTCGTCAGCTCAACGCGGAACATCGCGTTGGGCAGAGCTTCGAGCACCGAGCCTTCGATCTCGATGACGCCGTCTTTCTTGGCCATAGCCTCACTGTCGCTTGGTTGTGGAACAGGTGTGATCCCCGAACCGGTCTGCGGGTCGGTCGCCACACCCGAGAGGGCATGACACACCAAAGATCGATCTTATGTGGTAAACCCGCAATTGCCAAGTGCAGGCGCGGCACGCCCCCTCACCTGGGGCTTCCGCGAGCACGCCTGAGTGTTCCACAGTGGTTTGACGGCGTGCTCCGGGCCGGAGCTTGTGCCCGGACCGTAGCGTTGCTCCGCAGCCACGTCCGCCGCCCACGTACCCTGCGCGGACCACCGAACGGAGACCACGTGCCCGACGCCACACGACGCCCCTTCGCCGCACACGGCAAGCAGGCCCGCCGTCGCGGCTGGACCACACTCGTGACCGTCGTGGCCTCGGCGCTGGCCGTCGTGCTCGTGAGCGGGACGAGCGTCGCCGCCATCGCCGGCGCCCAGCTGGCCACCGCACCGCAGACCGTGCAGCTCAGCACCGACGACCAGAGCACCGCGAAGACCGCCGACATCACGGCGATCAAGGGCGGGGCGAACATCCTGCTCATCGGCAGCGACACCCGCGTCGGACAGTTCGACTCCGACGAGGACGTCGAGGGCGCCCGCAACGACGTCACGATGCTCATCCACATCTCCGAGGACCACCAGCAGCTCACCGCGGTCAGCTTCCCCCGCGACCTGATGGTCCCGATCCCGGCCTGCACCAACCCCGCGAGCGGGACGACCTACCCGGCCTCGACCTCCGCCATGTTCAACACGGCGCTCGGCAACGGTGGCGTCTCGTGCGTCGTCGACACCGTCGAGAACCTCACCGGCCTGAGCATCCCCTACGCCGGGCTCGTCACCTTCGACGGCGTGATCGAGATGTCGAACGCGCTGGGCGGCGTCGACGTCTGCGTCGCGGAGCCCATCGACGACACCTTCACCGGTCTGCACCTCACCGCCGGCTCGCACAACCTCGAGGGCTCCGACGCCCTCGCGTTCCTGCGCACCCGCCACGGCGTCGGCGACGGCAGCGACCTGGCCCGGATCAGCTCGCAGCAGGTGTTCCTGTCGGCGCTGCTCCGCAAGGTCACCTCCGACGGCACCCTGTCGAACCCCATCACGCTCTACAAGCTCGCCGGCGCGGCCCTGTCGAACATGACGCTGTCCGACGGCCTGGCCCAGACCCGCACCCTCGTCGGCCTCGCCTCCGCACTGCGCGGCATGAGCACCGCCAACATGCTCTTCGTGCAGTACCCCGTCGCCGACGACCCCGACGACAGCGCGCGGGTGATCGTCGACCAGGAGACCGCCCACACGCTCAACGTGGCGCTGCAGAACGACGTGAAGTCCTCGCTGAGCGACTCGAGCACCGGGCGCGCCTCCGAGGAGTCACCGACCGCCGGGGGCACCGCGACGACCGCACCGTCGACCGGCACCACGCCGTCCGACACGGCGTCGTCGCCCGCGTCGAGCGGCGCATCGTCGGGCACGTCGTCCGCACCGAGCTCGTCGGCCACGAGCACGGCGACATCGACACCGCTGCCGTCGTCGATCACCGGGCAGAGCGCCTCCGAGCAGACCTGCTCCGTCGGCAACTGACCGCACCCCAGACGCCGTCGTCCTGGCACGACACCCCCGAACGCACGAGACGCCGCCGGATCCGACGGCGTCTCGGCGTCTTGCCGGCGCCTCGGCGTCTTGCCGGCGTCTCCGCACGACGACGGCGTCTCGCGCGGCCGTGGACGTGGGACCGCCGAGCGCGCGCTGCGGGACGGAGCTGCGCCGAGCCTCCCGGTCGGGGTGTGCGGCCGGTAGTGGCGTGTCGGACTGGAGGCCCGTCCTACGGGATCGGGACGGGCGTCACGCCCAGCGGGGCCAGGCCCGCAGCGCCGCCGTCGGCGGCCGTCAGGACCCACACGCCGTCGGCGTGCACCGCGACGCTGTGCTCCCAGTGCGCGGCATCCCCGCCGTCCATCGTGCGGACGGTCCAGTCGTCGTCGTCCGTCGAGCTGTCGATCGTGCCCGCGGTGACCATCGGCTCGATGGCCACCACCAGGCCGGGCTTCACCGCCGGACCGGCACCGCGGACGCGGTAGTTGAAGACCGGCGGGTCCTCGTGCATGGAGCGACCGATGCCGTGCCCCGTGTAGTCCTCGACGATGCCCCAGGCGCCGGTCTCGTCGATCGCGTCCTCGACCGCGGAACCGACCTCGTGCAGGTTCTTCGCGTGGGCGAGCGCCGCGATGCCGTGCCAGAGCGATCGCTCCGTGGTGTCGCAGAGGGTCTGGCGCGCCGCGGACACCTCGGCGTCACCACCGGGGACGACCGTGGTGAACGCGCTGTCGCCGTTCCAGCCGTCGACCTCGGCACCGGCGTCCACCGACACGATGTCACCGGGAGCGAGCAGGCGGTCACCGGGGATGCCGTGCACGATCTCGTCGTTCACGGACACGCACAGCGTGTGCCGGTAGCCCGGCACGAGCTGGAAGTTCGGGATCCCGCCGCCGGCCCGGATCGTCCGCTCGGCGATCGCGTCGAGCTCACCGGTCGTGATGCCGGGACGGATCGCCGCACGCACGGCGTCGAGCGCCTCGGCGGTCAGCAGCCCGGGTCGCACCATGGCGCGGAGCTCGTCCGGCGTCTTGTAGATCGAGGGCTTGCGGAAGCGGACCACGCCGGGTCAGACGCCCGCGGTGAGCCCGCGAGCCGACAGCGCGGCCTGGATGCGGTCGCCGACCTCGTCGATCGCGCCGAGGCCGTCGACGTCGAGGACGAGACCGCGCTCGCCGTAGGCGCCGACGATCGGGGCGGTCTGCTCGGTGTAGACCTGCTGGCGACGACGGATCGTCTCCTCGTTGTCGTCACTGCGGCCCTGCTGCTCGGCACGCTTGAGCAACCGGCCGACGAGCTCGTCCTGGTCGGCGACGAGCTGCACGACCGCGTCGATCCCGGTGCCCTGCTCGGCGAGCAGCGCGTCGAGGTACTCGACCTGCCCGACCGTGCGGGGGTACCCGTCGAGCAGGAACCCCTCGGCTGCGTCGGCCTCGTTCAGGCGCGACTTCACGAGCTCGTTCGTCAGGGAGTCCGGCACGTAGTCGCCGGCGTCCATGATCGCCTTGGCCTGCACACCGAGCGGCGTGCCCTCTGCGACGTTCTTGCGGAAGATGTCGCCCGTCGAGACCGCCGGGATCCCGAAGGACTCGGCGATCCGTCCGGCCTGGGTGCCCTTCCCCGCTCCGGGGGGTCCGACGATGATGAGACGTGCGCTCAACGGAGAAGCCCTTCGTAGTGACGCTGCTGCAGCTGCGAGTCGATCTGCTTCACGGTCTCGAGACCGACACCCACGATGATCAGGATGCTCGCGCCACCGAACGGGAAGTTCTGGTTCGCGCCGAACAGCGCCAGTGCTGCCAGCGGGATGAGCGCGATGAAACCGAGGTAGAGCGAGCCGGGCAGCGTCACCCGGGTGAGGACGTAGTCGAGGTACTCGGCGGTCGGACGACCGGCACGGATGCCGGGGATGAACCCGCCGTACTTCTTCATGTTGTCGGCGACCTCTTCAGGGTTGAAGGTGATCGCCACGTAGAAGTACGTGAACCCGACGATGAGCAGGAAGTACAGCACCATGTAGAACAGGTTGTCGCCGGAGACGAGGTTGTTCTCGATCCAGGTGACCCACGCCGCGGGCTCGGAGCCGTCGGAGGGCTTGTTGAACTGCGCGACCAGAGCCGGCAGGTACAGCAGCGACGACGCGAAGATGACGGGCACGACGCCGGCCATGTTCACCTTGATCGGGATGTACGTGTTGTTGCCGCCGTACGTGCGTCGGCCGACCATGCGCTTGGCGTACTGGACCGGGATCCGCCGCTGCGACTGCTCGACGAACACGACGGCCATCATGATGACCAGTCCGACCAGGATGACGAACAGGAAGAGCTCGAACGACTGCGACTGCTCGATGGCCCAGAGCGCCGACGGGAACTGCGCCGCGATCGACGTGAAGATGAGGAGCGACATGCCGTTGCCGATGCCGCGCTCGGTGACGAGCTCGCCCATCCACATGATGAGGCCGGTACCGGCGGTCAGCGTGACGACCATGAGCATGATCGCGTACCAGCTGTCGTTCGAGATGATCGACGAGCAGGAGGACGACGCGTTCGTGCCGAAGAGGGCACCCGAGCGGGCGACCGTGATCAGGGTGGTGGACTGCAGCACGCCCAGCGCGATCGTGAGGTAGCGCGTGTACTGCGTCAGCTTCGCCTGACCGGACTGGCCCTCCTTGTAGAGGGAGTCGAAGTGCGGGATGACCACGCGCAGGAGCTGCACGATGATCGACGACGTGATGTACGGCATGATGCCGAGCGCGAAGACCGAGAGCTTCAGCAGCGCGCCGCCGGAGAACAGGTTGATCAGGTCGTAGAGACCGCCGGACGACGAGGCGCTGGCGAGACAGCTCTGCACGGCCGCGTAGTCGACGAACGGTGCCGGGATGTACGACCCGAGGCGGAACAGCGCGATGATCGCGAGGGTGAAGCCGATCTTCTTGCGAAGATCAGGGGTGCGCATGATGCGCGCGACCGCTCTGAACACGAGGACTCCGAACTTCTGGGACCGGGGCCGTCGATCGCGGCCGTTCCGGTGTCGGTCGGCAGGGCCGACCAGGCTGGCGGATGCCGGCCACTGTCAAGGAAACCGTAACGGCGGCCCGTGCGCAAACGCACGGGCCGCCGACGGGGGTTACTGGGAGACGGTGCCGCCAGCAGCCACGATCTTCTCGGCGGCGGACGCCGAGACCTTGTCGACCGTGACCGTGATCTTCACGGTGATGTCACCCTGACCGAGAACCTTGACCTTCTCGTTCTTGCGGACGGCGCCCTTGGCGACCAGGCCCGCAACGGTGACGTCGCCACCATCGGGGTAGAGCTCCGAGATCTTGTCCAGGTTCACGACCTGGTACTCGACCCGGAACGGGTTCTTGAACCCGCGGAGCTTCGGGGTGCGCATGTGCAGCGGCATCTGCCCACCCTCGAAGCCGACCCGGACCTGGTAACGGGCCTTCGTGCCCTTGGTACCACGCCCAGCGGTCTTGCCCTTCGAGCCCTCACCGCGACCCACACGGGTGCGGTCCTTCTTGGCGCCCTCTGCGGGGCGGAGGTGGTGCAGCTTCAGCACCTGCACGCGCTCGTTCTTCTCGTCGCTCATGCGTCGACCTCCTCGACCTTCACGAGGTGCGCCACCGTTGCGATGTACCCGCGGTTCTGGGCGTTGTCCTCACGCTCGACCGTACGGCCGATGCGCTTGAGACCCAGGCTGCGGAGCGTGTCGCGCTGGTACTGCTTCTCGCTGATAACGGACTTGATCTGCGTGATCTTCAGCGTCGCCATCACGCACCTGCCTTCTCGGTCGCGGCACGCAGTGCTGCGGCCTCAGCCTGGAGCAGACGAGCCGGGACGACCCGCTCGACGTCGAGGCCACGACGGCTCGCGACGGCGCGGGGCTCCTCGAGCTGCTTCAGAGCCTCGACGGTCGCGTGCACGATGTTGATGGTGTTCGACGAACCGAGCGACTTGCTCAGGACGTCGTGGATGCCGGCGCACTCGAGCACGGCGCGGACGGGACCACCGGCGATGACACCGGTACCCGGGCCAGCCGGACGCAGGAGGACGACGCCAGCAGCGGCTTCACCCTGCACGGGGTGCGGGATGGTGTTGCCGACGCGGGGGACGCGGAAGAAGTTCTTCTTCGCCTCTTCGACACCCTTGGAGATCGCCGTGGGGACCTCCTTGGCCTTGCCGTAGCCGACGCCCACGAGGCCGTTGCCGTCACCCACGACGACGAGCGCCGTGAAGCTGAAGCGACGACCACCCTTGACGACCTTCGACACGCGGTTGATGGTCACCACGCGCTCGAGGAACTGGCTGTCGCCACCGCGGTTGTTGCGGTCGCGACCCTGCTGACGGTCACGACCGCCACCACGACGGCCACGGTTGTCAGCCGAGTCGCGGTTGTTCGATGCGGAACCGGCAGCGGTCTCGACGGGACGCTCGGCGACGGCAGGTGCCTCCGCCTCCTTGCCCTTCGCGGCGGTGTCGGTGCCCTCAGCGGCTGCCTCGGTGCCCTCAGCAGTTGCCTCGGTGCCCTCAGCGGTCGCTTCGGTGGCCTCGGGGGCCTCCGTGCTCGCCTCGGTGGTCTCGACGGCGTCCGTGGCCTCGGCGGCCTCGGTCTTGGCGTCTTCGTTGGTGTTCGCGTTGTCGCTCACAGGTTCAGCCCTCCTTCACGGGCACCATCGGCGATCGCGGCGACGCGACCGGCGTACTTGCTGCCACCGCGGTCGAAGACCACGGCCTCGACGCCAGCCGACTTCGCGCGCTCGGCGAGGAGCTCACCGACGCGACGGGCCTTGGCGGTCTTGTCGCCGTCGAACGAGCGGAGGTCTGCCTCCATCGTCGAGGCGCTTGCGAGGGTGTGACCCTTCGCGTCGTCGATGACCTGCACGAACACGTGACGCGACGAGCGGGTGACGGCGAGACGGGGACGAGCCTCGGTGCCGGTGATCTTCTTGCGGAGACGGTTGTGACGACGCGCCTTGGCGGCCGCCTTGCTCTTGCCTCGTGTCTTGAGGAGTCCCATGATCACTTACCTGACTTTCCGGCCTTGCGGCGCACGTTCTCGCCGGCGTAACGGACACCCTTGCCCTTGTACGGCTCGGGCTTCCGGAGCTTCCGGATGTTCGCCGCCACTTCGCCGACTGCCTGCTTGTCGATGCCGGCGACCGTGACCTTGTTGTTGCCCTCGACCGCGAAGCTGATGCCCGCGGGCGGCTCGACCGTGATCGAGTGGGAGTACCCGAGCGCGAACTCGAGGTTCGAGCCCTTCGCCTGCACGCGGTAACCGGTGCCGACGACCTCGAGGCCCTTGGTGTAGCCCTGGGTCACGCCGATGATGTTGTTGGCGATGAGGGTACGGGTCAGGCCGTGGAGCGAACGCGACTCGCGCTCGTCGTCCGGACGGGTGACGAGAACCTGGTTCTCCTCGACCTTGGCCTGGATGGGCTCCGCGATGACGAGCGCGAGCTCGCCCTTCGGGCCCTTGACCGCCACGCTCTGACCGTCAACGGAGACGGTCACGCCGGCGGGGATGTCGATGGGAAGACGTCCGATTCGTGACATTGTCGATCACCACACGTAGGCGAGGACTTCCCCACCCACGCCCTTCTGCTCGGCTTCGCGGTCGGTCAGCAGGCCGGACGAGGTCGAGAGGATCGCCACGCCGAGGCCACCGAGGACCTGGGGGATCTCCGTCGACTTCGCGTAGACCCGGAGGCCCGGCTTCGACACGCGCTTGATGCCGGCGATCGAACGCTCGCGCTCGGGGCCGTACTTCAGGTCGATGGTGAGGGTCTGCCCGACTCGGGCGTCCTCCACCTTCCACTCGCTGATGTAGCCCTCACGCTTGAGGATGTCGGCGATGTTCTTCTTGAGCTTGGAGCTCGGGAGCGCGACGGCGTCGTGGTGCGCGGAGTTCGCGTTCCGCAATCTGGTCAGCATGTCTGCGACCGGATCGGTCATCGTCATGATGTTCGTCCATTTCTCGCCTGGTTTCGACACCCGTTCCACGAATGCCGACCTGAGCGATCGAGTGATCCCGGGGCGGTTCCCCAGGATCGGTGTGTTCGTGCGTGCGGGCCGGAGGACGTGAATCCTCCGGCCCGCACCGCCCGAAGTAGTTTAGACCGTCTGCTCGTTGGAGCGGAACGGGAAGCCGAGCTGACGGAGCAGCGCGCGTCCCTCGTCGTCCGTCTTCGCGGTGGTGACGACAGTGATGTCGAAGCCGCGGACACGGTCGATGCGGTCCTGGTCGATCTCGTGGAACACGGACTGCTCCGAGAGACCGAACGTGTAGTTGCCGTTCCCGTCGAACTGCTTGTCGCTGAGACCGCGGAAGTCGCGGATGCGGGGCAGTGCGAGGGAGATCAGGCGGTCGAGGAACTCCCAGGCGCGGTCACCACGGAGGGTGACGTGCGCACCGATCGCCTGACCCTCGCGCAGCTTGAACTGCGCGATGGACTTGCGAGCGATGTTGACCTGGGGCTTCTGACCCGTGATCGCCGTGAGGTCCTTGATGGCCCCCTCGATGATCTTCGAGTCGCGAGCGGCCTCGCCGACACCGGTGTTCACGACGACCTTGACCAGGCCGGGGACCTGGTTGACGTTCGCGTAGCCGAACTGCTCGGTGAGCGTGGCCTTGATCTCGTCCTTGTACTTCTGCTTGAGGCGCGGCTGGGCCTTGGGGGCCTCAGTCGTTGCAGTCGTGTCAGTCATCAGAGCGTTTCACCTGACTTCTTGGCGTAGCGGACACGGACGGTCTTCTTGACCCCGCCCTTCTCCACCTCTTCGGTACGGAAGCCGACGCGGGTCGGCTTCTTCGTCTTCGGGTCGACGAGAGCGACGTTGGACACGTGGATCGAGGCTTCGTGCTTCTCGATGCCACCCGTCTTCGAGCCGCGCTGCGTCTGGCCGACGCGGACGTGCTTCGTGACGAAGTTCACGCCCTCGACGACGACGCGCTGCTTGTCCTTGAGGACCTCGATGACCTTGCCCTGCTTGCCACGGTCGCCGCCACGCTCCTGCGTCGCGCCCGTGATGACCTGGACGAGGTCACCCTTCTTGATGTTCGCCATGGCTTACAGCACCTCCGGCGCGAGCGAGATGATCTTCATGAACTTCTTGTCACGGAGCTCGCGACCGACCGGACCGAAGATGCGCGTGCCGCGCGGGTCGCCGTCGGCCTTGAGGATCACTGCCGCGTTCTCGTCGAACTTGATGTAGGAGCCGTCCTGACGACGGGTCTCCTTCTTGGTGCGAACGATGACTGCCTTGACGACGTCACCCTTCTTCACGTTGCCGCCGGGGATGGCGTCCTTCACCGTGGCGACGATGACGTCACCGAGACCGGCGTAGCGACGACCCGAACCACCGAGCACGCGGATGGTCAAGATCTCCTTGGCACCCGTGTTGTCGGCGATCTTCAGGCGGGATTCCTGCTGAATCACTGCTGTCTCCTATTCCGAAGCAGGCCGAGGCCTACTTGGCCTTCTCGAGGATCTCGACCAGGCGCCAGCGCTTGGAAGCGCTGAGGGGACGGGTCTCGCTGATCACGACGAGGTCGCCGACACCAGCGGTGCCGAGCTCGTCGTGGGCCTTCACCTTGGACGTGCGACGGATGATCTTGCCGTAGAGCGCGTGCTTCACGCGGTCCTCGACCTCGACCACGATGGTCTTGTCCATCTTGTCGCTAGTCACGTAGCCGCGACGCGTCTTGCGGTAGCCGCGAGAGAGGGCGGCGGAGGTCTTCTCTTCGTTCGCCATTACTTCTCCTCGGCGGTCTCGGCCTCGGTCGACTCAGCCGGCTTGTCAGCCTTCTTCGTCGTCTTCTTGGCCTTGGTGGCGGTCTCGACGGGCGCGGGAGTGGCACGGATGCCGAGCTCGCGCTCGCGGAGGACGGTGTAGATGCGAGCGATGTCGCGCTTGACGGCACGGAGACGACCGTGGCTCTCCAGCTGGCCGGTGGCCGACTGGAAGCGGAGGTTGAAGAGTTCCTCCTTGGCCTTCTTCAGCTCGTCAGCGAGACGCTCGTTCTCGAACGTGTCGAGCTCCGTCGGACGGAGCTCCTTGGAACCGATCGCCATTATGCGTCGCCCTCCTCGCGCTTGATGATGCGTGCCTTGAGGGGCAGCTTGTGGATTGCACGGGTCAGCGCCTCACGGGCGATGTCCTCGGTGACGCCGGAGAGCTCGAAGAGCACACGACCCGGCTTGACGTTGGCGACCCACCACTCGGGCGAGCCCTTACCGGAACCCATGCGGGTCTCAGCCGGCTTCTTCGTGAGCGGGCGGTCCGGGTAGATGTTGATCCAGACCTTGCCGCCACGCTTGATGTGACGCGTCATGGCGATACGAGCGGACTCGATCTGACGGTTGGTCACGTACGCCGGGGTGAGGGCCTGGATGCCGTAGTCGCCGAAGCTGACCTTGGTACCACCGGTTGCCTGACCCGAACGCTTCGGGTGGTGCTGCTTACGGTGCTTGACTCGACGGGGAATAAGCATGGTTACGCCTCAACTCCTGCGCCGGCCGGCGCGTCCTGCGGGGCCTGCTGCGGGCGGCGGTCACCGCGGTCGCTGCCACGACGGTCGCCGCCACGGTCGCCACGCTCACCGCGCGGGCCGCCACGACGCTCGGGGCGCGACGAACGCTGGTTCGCCTGCTCGCGAGCGAGCTCCTTGTTCGTGATGTCGCCCTTGTAGATCCAGACCTTCACGCCGATGCGGCCGAACGTGGTCCGGGCCTCGTAGAAGCCGTAGTCGATGTTCGCGCGGAGGGTGTGCAGCGGCACACGGCCTTCGCGGTAGAACTCCGAACGGGACATCTCGGCGCCGCCGAGACGGCCCGACACCTGGATGCGGACACCCTTGGCGCCGGCGCGCTGTGCACCCTGCAGGCCCTTGCGCATGGCGCGACGGAACGCGACACGAGCGGAGAGCTGCTCGGCGATGCCCTGCGCGACGAGCTGGGCCTCGGTCTCGGGGTTCTTGACCTCGAGGATGTTCAGCTGGATCTGCTTCTTGGTGAGCTTCTCGAGCTCACCGCGAACGCGCTCCGCCTCGGCGCCGCGGCGGCCGATGACGATGCCCGGACGCGCCGTGTGGATGTCCACGCGGACACGGTCACGGGTGCGCTCGAGCTCGATGCGAGCGACACCGGCGCGGTCGAGGGTCTTCTTCAGGTACTCGCGCACCTTGATGTCCTCGGCCACGTAGTCGGCGTAGCGCTGACCGGCCTTCTTGCTGTCGGTGAACCAGTGCGAGACGTGGTCCGTCGTGATCCCGAGACGGAAGCCGTACGGGTTGACCTTCTGGCCCATTAGTTGCTCGCCTTCTTGCTCGTCGCGGCAGCCTCGGCCTCTTCCGGCGTCGCGAGGACGACCGTGATGTGGCTGGTGCGCTTGTTGATGCGGAAGGCCCGGCCCTGGGCGCGCGGCTGGAACCGCTTCAGGGTCGTTCCCTCGTCGACGAAGACGCGGCTCACGTAGAGGTCGCGCTCGTCGAGGAAGCTGTTCGTCGAGTCAGCCTTCACCCGGGCGTTCGCGATCGCCGAGGCGACCAGCTTGTACACGGGCTCCGAAGCGCCCTGGGGGGCGAACTTCAGGATGGCGAGCGCCTCGTGGGCCTGCTTGCCGCGGATCAGCTCGATGACGCGACGGGCCTTCTGAGGCGTGACGCGGATGTGTCGCACGCGTGCGATCGACTCCACCATTTCGTTCCTCCTCTGCGTCCCCGCGTTAGCGGCGACGGCCCTTCTTGTCGTCCTTCACGTGACCACGGAAGGTGCGGGTCGGCGCGAACTCGCCGAGCTTGTGACCGACCATCGACTCGGTGACGAACACCGGGATGTGCTTGCGGCCGTCGTGCACCGCGATGGTGTGACCGAGCATGTTCGGGACGATCATCGACCGTCGCGACCAGGTACGGATCACGTTCTTGGTGTTGGCCTCGTTCTGCGTGACGACCTTGCGGAGCAGGTGCTCGTCGACGAAGGGGCCCTTCTTCAGACTGCGTGGCATCTTCTGAACTCCTACTTGCGCTTCTTGCCGGCGTTACGGCGACGGACGATGAGCTTGTCGCTCGGCTTGTTCGGCTTGCGCGTGCGACCCTCGGCCTGGCCCCAGGGGCTGACCGGGTGACGACCACCGGAGGTCTTGCCCTCGCCACCACCGTGGGGGTGGTCGACCGGGTTCATCGCGACACCACGCACGGTCGGGCGGACGCCCTTCCAGCGCATGCGGCCGGCCTTGCCCCAGTTGATGTTCGACTGCTCGGCGTTGCCGACCTCGCCGATCGTGGCGCGGCAGCGTGCGTCGACGTTGCGGACCTCGCCCGACGGCAGACGGAGCTGCGCGTAGGGGCCGTCCTTGGCGACGAGACGCACCGAGGCGCCGGCCGAGCGGGCCATCTTCGCGCCGCCACCGGGGCGGAGCTCGATGGCGTGCACGACGGTACCCACGGGGATGTTGCGCAGCGGCAGGTTGTTGCCGGGCTTGATGTCGGCGCCGGGGCCCTGCTCGATGACGTCGCCCTGCTTGAGCTTGTTCGGCGCGATGATGTACCGCTTCGTGCCGTCCACGTAGTGCAGGAGCGCGATGCGCGCAGTGCGGTTGGGGTCGTACTCGATGTGAGCGACCTTGGCGTCCACGCCGTCCTTGTCGGAGCGACGGAAGTCGATCACGCGGTACTGGCGCTTGTGGCCACCACCGATGTGACGCGTGGTGATGCGGCCGGAGCTGTTGCGACCACCGGTCTTCGGCAGCGGACGAAGCAGGGACTTCTCCGGAGTCGAACGGGTGATCTCAGCGAAGTCGGCGACCGACGAGCCGCGACGACCGGGGGTCGTCGGCTTGTAGTTACGAATAGCCATGATTTATCCCTCTGGTCCTCAGCCGACAGCCGTGAAGATGTCGATCGAACCGGACTTGAGCGTCACGATGGCGCGCTTGGTGTCCTTGCGCTTGCCGAGACCGAACTTGGTGCGACGGGTCTTGCCCGGGCGGTTCAGCGTGTTGATGCTCGCGACCTTGACCTCGAAGATCTTCTCGATGGCGAGCTTGATCTCGGTCTTGTTCGAACGGGGGTCCACGATGAACGTGTACTTGCCCTGGTCGATGAGCGCGTAGCTCTTCTCCGAGACGACCGGCGAGATGATGACGTCGCGCGGGTCCTTGTTGAAGCCGCTCATGCGGTGATCTCCTTCGCGGTCTTCGACGCGATGAAGGCGTCGAGGGCGCTCTTGCTGAAGACGACGGCGTCCGACTTGAGGACGTCGTAGGCGTTCAGCTGGCCGTACGAGAGCGCGTGGACGTTCGGCAGGTTGCGGATCGACTTGAGCGTCAGCTCGTCGTTCGACTCGAGCACGATCAGCACGTGCTTGACGGGCGCGACCTTCTCGAGGAGCGTGCGAGCGACCTTGGTCGACGGCACGTCGGCCTCGACGAAGCCGTCGACAGCCGAGATGCGGCCACCGCGGGCGCGGTCCGAGAGCGAGCCGAGCAGCGCTGCGGCGATCATCTTCTTGGGGGTGCGCTGCGAGTAGTCGCGGGGGGTCGGTCCGTGGACGACACCACCACCGGTGTGCTCGGGAGCACGGACGGAACCCTGACGGGCGCGGCCGGTGCCCTTCTGCTTGAACGGCTTGCGACCGGCACCGCGGACTTCGCCGCGGTTCTTGGTCTTGTGGGTGCCCTGACGCGCGGCTGCGAGCTGCGCGGTGACGACCTGGTGGATCAGCGGGACGTTGGTCTCGACGTCGAAGAGAGCTGCAGGCAGCTCGACGGTGCCGGACTTGACACCCGATGCGTCGAGGACGTCGATCGTGGTTGCGGTCGTGGTGGCCATGATCACTTACCCTTCACGGCGGTGCGGACGAAGACGGAGCGGCCACGAGCACCGGGGACGGCGCCCTTGACGAGCAGCAGACCCTTCTCGGCGTCGACGGCGTGCACCGTGAGGTTGAGGACGGTCACGCGGTCGCCACCCATACGACCGGCCATGCGCATGCCCTTGAAGACACGTGACGGGGTCGAGGAAGCACCGATCGAGCCGGGCTTGCGGTGGTTGCGGTGTGCACCGTGCGAGGCGCCGACGCCGTGGAAGCCGTGGCGCTTCATGACACCGGCGAAGCCCTTGCCCTTGGAGGTACCGACGACGTCGACCTTCTGGCCCGCCGTGAACGTGCCGTCCACGGTGAGCTCCTGGCCGAGCGTGTACTCAGCGGAGTCGTTGGTCCGGATCTCGGTGAGGGTGCGACGCGGGGTCACGCCAGCGGCCTCGAAGTGGCCAGCGGCCGGCTTGTTGACCTTGCGCGGGTCGATGGCACCGGCGGCGATCTGGATCGCCTCGTAGCCGTCGCGCTCAGCGTTGCGGATCTGGGTGACCACGTTCGGGCCGACCTCGATCACGGTGACGGGGATGAACTTGTTGTTCTCGTCCCACACCTGGGTCATCCCGAGCTTCTTGCCGAGGAGGCCCTTGACGGTCTTGGTTGAGTTCGCCATTGGTCAGCCCCCTTACAGCTTGATCTCGATGTTGACGTCTGCCGGCAGGTCGAGTCGCATGAGCGAGTCAACGGCCTTCGGCGTCGGGTCGACGATGTCGATGACCCGCTTGTGCGTGCGCTTCTCGAAGTGCTCGCGCGAGTCCTTGTACTTGTGAGGAGAACGGATCACTGCGATCACGTTCTTCTCGGTGGGGAGTGGCACCGGGCCGACCACGGTTGCACCGGCACGGGTCACCGTGTCGACGATCTTCCGGGCCGACGTGTCGATGACCTCGTGGTCATACGACTTGAGCCGGATGCGGATCTTCTGTCCCGCCATGTGTCTCTTGTCCTCTCTCTGCGCCGCGCACCCGCAGGCCGCCTGACGCCGCTCGGCTCCGCATTGCTGCAGACCGTGCTGTTTTCCTGAACCAACCGGCCGCATCCGCTGGGGATGACCGCTGTTCACCTGTCAACCGCGCGGGCGACCTTGGCCGTCCAGCGTGGGCAATCGACTTCCTCGCACTCCGGGCGCAACAGTGTCGCGTCCGTCATGACCTCGGGGAGTCGTGTTCTGCTGCCTGCGGCCCAACCCAGCCCTGCTGAACAGGGGGGTTGTGCACTGCCAGAGCAGTGATCCTGCGGACTCGCACCCGCGGGGAATTCGGAACCGGACAAGTCTCGCATGTCCCGAGCCCACGTGCAACCCGGGCGTGTCGCGATGTGCCGGGCGTGTCGACACCGGCTCGCTTCCCCGGATCCACGCGGATCGGACGGCCTGGAGGCACGGGTCGCCGCCGCAACGCGGAGCGCCCTCCGGACATGGTCCGGAGGGCGCTCGTGGAGACGGTTACTCGGCCGTCACCGGGGGGACGAACCACGGCGGGAAGACCGCCACGCGCGGCGCGTGGCCGCCGTGGTCGGCGAGCACCGCACGGACTGTCTGACGGGCCTTGTCGTTCGGGACACCGATCACCGCGACGGACGAGAACGGCACGCTCGGCCCCGCGAGGAGCTCGAGTCCGAGCATCTCGGGGTCGGAGAAGTCGGTGCGGCGGATCAGGTTCGTCCCGGCGTCGGGGCCGACGGCGAACCGGACGTCGTCGGCGTCGGCGTCCTGGTCGGCGACGACCACCGAGTCACCGAACGCCGAGACCGGGACGACGAGCACGACGTAGTCCACCGCGCGCGTGCGTCGGGCGGCGTCGGACCACCGCTCCCCGACGGCGCCGGTGCGGAGTTCGTCCCACCGGACGGCATCCGGCGACAGGGTGAAGGGCACGTGGCTCGCGATGGTGCTGCCGTCGGGCGCTTCGGCCTCGGCGCGTGCGCCCCGGGTCTCGGGGCTGCTGACGTCGACGGCGGGCTCCGCCTGGTCGGCCGCCAGGATGGCGCCGGACCCGACGATGCCGTCGAGGTTGTCGATGTGGGTCACGTGGTGCGCACGCAGCGACGCGAACACCCGAGCCTCGGGCAGGTCGGCCGACGACGACCGGAGCGACGTCGGTGAACGCAGCGACGTCCCGGGGCCGGAGGCCGGCGGGTCGACGCGCAGGTTGGTGGTGATGCGGGTCCGCCGTGGCGCCGGAGCGGCTGGGATCGCCGACTCCTCACGCTGCCGGGGCGCGCAGATGTCGCAGAGCTCGGTGGGGAAACCGTGGATGCACTCGTCAGTCACGACTGTTGTGGGTCCTTCCGTGCCGTGTGGGGTGGTCCGGCACGTCGACCAACGCTACGTCATCCGGACGCTCCCGGGGTCATTGTCGGTAGAGCAGTGCCCGGACCTCGGACTCGGCGGCGTGGATCCGGGCCGGATCGATGGTCTCGCCGTGCTCGTAGGCGTCGAGCAGCCGCGGGTCGATGTAGCTCTGCCGGCACACCGTCGGGGTGTTGCCGAGCTCGTCGCTCGCGGCCTTCACGGCATGGGACACCGCACGCTTCCGCTTCGCCTGCGACGACAGCGGACCGGTCTGGGCAAGGTCGACGGCCGCGGCCACCGTGCCGTGCAGGGTGCGGAAGTCCTTCGCCGTGAAGTCGTCACCAGCACGCTCCTTGACGTAGGCGTTGATGTCCTCGGCGGACAACGGCTCCCACTCGTCACCGCGGCGTTCGCGGAACGACAGCAGTCGGGCGTTCGGCCCACGGCGCTTCATGCCGGCGATCACCGTCGCGAGGTCGGCGTCGTGGATCGACGACGACCACTCCTGCCCGCTCTTGCCGGGGAAGTCGAGCTCGATGTCGTCACCGGAGACGTGGGCGTGCGCGCACAGCAGGGTCGACAGTCCGCGGCTGCCGTGCTCGCTGGCGTACCGCTCCGATCCGACCCGCAGCGAGCCCTGGTCGAGCATCCGGAACGCTGCGGCCAGCGCTCGGCGGCGATCGGGTTCCGGTCGTCGGAGGTCCTGCGTGACCCCGCGCCGTGCGACCGGCAGCGACTCCGCGAGGGCGAGCGCCCGGTCGTACTTGATCCGGTCCATCCGTTCGCGCCACGACGGGTGGTACATGTACTGGCGGCGTCCGGCCCCGTCGATCCCGGTCGCGAGGACGTGCCCGTTCTCGTACGGCGAGATCCAGACGTCGTCCCAGGCCGGCGGGATGACGAGGTCCTCGAGCCGCTGACGCACCGCGGCATCGGTGACGGTCGCACCGTCGGGGTCACGGTACGAGAAGCCGCGGCCGCTCCGGACACGGTGGTAGCCACGACCGGAGGTCGTGGAACGGCGCAGACGAGTCACCCGGCCGAGCCAACTCCCCGCTGCCTGGGACGCCGTACGGGGCGGACGGACGCCGTCGTGGCGGGCGTACCCCGGGCCTCCCGTCCGCCGCCCGCCAGGGCCGTGAGCGGCCGACAGTGGCTCCGAGCGCTGCCACGTCGACCGGGGCAACGACGCAGCGGGGCCGAGCCCGAAGGCTCGACCCCGCTGCGACCGGGGCAACGACGCAGCGGGGCCGAGCCCGAAGGCTCGACCCCGCTGCGGCAGGTAACCGGAGTTACTTGAGGATCTTCTCGACCGTACCGGCGCCGACCGTACGACCACCCTCACGGATGGCGAAACGGAGGCCCTCTTCCATGGCGATCGGCTGGATCAGCTCGACCGTCATGGCGACGGTGTCACCGGGCATGACCATCTCGGTGCCCTCGGGCAGCGTGATGACGCCGGTGACGTCCGTGGTGCGGAAGTAGAACTGCGGGCGGTAGTTCGCGTAGAACGGGTTGTGACGCCCACCCTCGTCCTTGGTCAGGATGTACGCGTTCGCCTGGAACTCGGTGTGCGGCGTGACCGAACCCGGCTTCACGACGACCTGGCCGCGCTCCACGTCCTCGCGCTTGAGGCCACGGATGAGCAGACCGGTGTTGTCACCGGCGACCGCCTGGTCGAGCAGCTTGCGGAACATCTCGATGCCCGTGACGGTGGTCTTCTGCGTCGCGCGGATGCCGACGATCTCGACCTCGGCGTTCAGGTTGAGCGTTCCACGCTCGACGCGACCGGTGACGACCGTTCCACGACCGGTGATCGTGAAGACGTCCTCGATCGGCATCAGGAAGGGCTGGTCGGTGGCGCGCACCGGGTCCGGCACGTGCTCGTCGACCTGGGCCATGAGCTCCTGGACCGACTTGACCCACTTCTCGTCGCCCTCGAGCGCCTTGAGCGCCGAGACCTGCACGACGGGGGCGTCCTCGTCGAACTGCTGCGTGCCGAGGAGCTCGCGGACCTCGAGCTCGACGAGCTCCAGGATCTCCTCGTCGTCCACCATGTCGGACTTGTTCAGCGCGACGACGATGTAGGGGACGCCGACCTGGCGGGCGAGCAGCACGTGCTCACGCGTCTGGGGCATCGGGCCGTCGGTGGCGGCGACCACGAGGATCGCGCCGTCCATCTGCGCCGCACCCGTGATCATGTTCTTCACGTAGTCGGCGTGACCGGGGGCGTCGACGTGCGCGTAGTGACGCTTCTCGGTCTGGTACTCGACGTGCGAGATGTTGATCGTGATGCCGCGCTGGCGCTCCTCGGGAGCGTTGTCGATCTGCGCGAAGTCACGGGCCTCGTTGAGGTCCGGGTACTGGTCGTGCAGAACCTTGGTGATCGCCGCCGTGAGCGTGGTCTTGCCGTGGTCGACGTGACCGATGGTTCCGATGTTGACGTGCGGCTTGGTGCGCTCGAACTTGGCCTTGGCCACTGTGGGTCCTCCTCAGGACTCGGAAGCGTCATCCCCGGCCGGCCCTGGATGGGCTCGCGACCGTTGATGCGCGGTGTGTGTCTGTACTTTACTTGGTGGCGAGGGGCCCGTCGCCGGGCACCCCCGCCTGTGGAGAAGCGCTGAGCGCTACTCCCCCGCGTTCTTCGCGATGATCTCCTCGGCGACCTTGGCCGGGACCTGGCTGTAGGTCTCGAAGGTCATCGAGTAGACCGCACGACCAGAGGTCTTCGACCGCAGGTCGCCGACGTAGCCGAACATCTCGGACAGCGGCACGCTCGCGCGGACCACCTTGACGCCCGAGGCGTCCTCCATCGAGGCGATCTGGCCACGACGGGAGTTCAGGTCACCGATGACGTCGCCCATGTACTCCTCAGGAGTACGGACCTCGACGGCCATGATCGGCTCGAGGATCGCGGGACCGGCCTTGCGGGCCGCTTCCTTGTAGGCGATGGAACCGGCGATCTTGAACGCCATCTCGGACGAGTCGACGTCGTGCGCCGCGCCGTCCTTGAGGATGGCCTTCACGCCGACGGTCGGGTAGCCCGCGAGGATGCCGACCTGCATGGCGTCCTGGATACCGGCGTCGACCGAGGGGATGTACTCGCGCGGGACACGGCCACCGGAGGTCGCGTTGACGAACTCGTAGACCTTCTCGCTCGTGACCTCCATCGGCTCGAGCGCGATCTGCACCTTCGCGAACTGACCGGAACCACCGGTCTGCTTCTTGTGGGTGTAGTCGTAGCGCTCGACGATCTTGGTGAGCGTCTCGCGGTAGGCCACCTGGGGCTTGCCGACGCTCGCCTCGACGTGGAACTCGCGCTTCATGCGGTCGACGAGGATGTCGAGGTGGAGCTCGCCCATGCCCTTGATCGTCGTCTGACCGGTCTCGGCGTTGAGCTCGACGCGGAACGTCGGGTCCTCTTCGGCGAGCTTCTGGATGGCCGTGGAGAGCTTCTCCTGGTCAGCCTTCGTGTTCGGCTCGATCGCGACCTCGATGACCGGCTCCGGGAACGTCATCGACTCGAGGACGACCTGGTTGGTCGGGTCGCACAGGGTGTCACCGGTGGTGGTGTCCTTGAGGCCGATGACCGCGTAGATGTGGCCAGCGGTCACGTTGGCGACCGGGTTCTCCTTGTTGGAGTGCATCTGGAAGATCTTCCCGATGCGCTCCTTCTTGCCCTTGGTCGAGTTGATGACCTGTGCGCCGGACTCGATCGAGCCGGAGTACACGCGGACGTAGGTGAGGCGACCGAAGAAGGGGTGCACCGCGACCTTGAACGCGAGAGCCGAGAACGGCTCCGACGCGTCGGGCTTGCGGATGATCTCCTTCTCCTCGTCCTTGACGTCGTGGCCGATCATCGGCGGCACGTCGAGCGGGGACGGGAGGTAGTCGATGACGGCGTCGAGCATCGGCTGGACACCGCGGTTCTTGAACGCGGAACCGCACAGCACCGGGTAGAGCGTGCTGCTCACGGTGAGGGCGCGGATCGCGGCCTTGATCTCGTCGACCGAGAAGTCGGTGTCGCCCTCGAGGTAACGCTCCATGAGGACGTCGTCCGCCTCGGCCACGCGCTCGATGAGCTTCTCGCGGTACTCGGCGGCGCGGTCCTGCAGGTCGGCCGGGATCTCTTCGATCTCGTACTTCGCACCCATCGCGACGTCACCCTTGGCGTCGCCGCGCCAGGTGAGTGCACGCATCTGGACGAGGTCGACGACGCCTTCGAACGAGCTCTCCGAACCGATCGGCAGCTGGAGCACGAGGGGCTCCGCACCGAGGCGGTTGATGATCGTGTCGACGGTGTAGTAGAAGTCCGCGCCGAGCTTGTCCATCTTGTTGACGAAGCAGATGCGCGGGACGTTGTACTTGTCAGCCTGACGCCACACGGTCTCGGACTGGGGCTCGACGCCCTCCTTGCCGTCGAAGACGGCGACCGCACCGTCGAGGACGCGGAGCGAACGCTCCACCTCGACCGTGAAGTCCACGTGACCGGGGGTGTCGATGATGTTGATCTGGTTGTTGTCCCAGAAGCAGGTCGTCGCGGCCGACGTGATCGTGATGCCGCGCTCCTGCTCCTGCGCCATCCAGTCCATCGTGGCAGCGCCGTCGTGGACCTCACCGATCTTGTGCGTGATGCCCGTGTAGAACAGGATGCGCTCGGTCGTCGTGGTCTTGCCGGCATCGATGTGCGCCATGATGCCGATGTTGCGGACCTTGTTCAGGTCGGTGAGCACGTCCTGTGCCACAGGGTTCCTCCGGAAGAGTTGTAGGAGAGGTTGGCGGCCGTCCGGGCGCCGGGGTTCTTGACCACCGGTGCCCGGACGGTGCCGGGACTACCAGCGGTAGTGGGCGAAGGCCTTGTTCGACTCGGCCATCTTGTGCGTGTCCTCGCGGCGCTTGACCGCGGCACCGAGACCGTTCGACGCGTCGAGGATCTCGTTCATGAGACGCTCGGTCATCGTCTTCTCGCGACGGGCCTTGGCGTACGAGGTCAGCCAGCGGAGCGCGAGGGTGTTCGCGCGGTGCGGCTTGACCTCGACCGGGACCTGGTAGGTCGAGCCACCGACGCGGCGGCTGCGGACCTCGAGGGTCGGACGGACGTTGTCGAGCGCCTTCTTGAGCGTGACGACAGCATCCTGCTGGTTCTTGGCAGTGACGCCCTCGAGTGCACCGTAGACGATGCGCTCGGCGAGGCCCTTCTTGCCGTCGAGCAGGATCTTGTTGACGAGCTGGCTGACGATCGGCGCACCGTAGACCGGGTCGGCGACGACGGGACGCTTGGGGGCGGGACCCTTACGAGGCATCTAACTCAACCCTTCTTCGCGCCGTAGCGGCTACGAGCCTGCTTACGGTTCTTCACGGCCTGGGTGTCCAGGGCGCCACGGATGATCTTGTACCGCACACCGGGGAGGTCCTTCACACGACCGCCACGGACGAGCACCATCGAGTGCTCCTGGAGGTTGTGGCCCTCACCGGGGATGTACGCCGTGACCTCGGTGCCGTTCGAGAGCTTCACACGAGCGACCTTGCGCAGTGCGGAGTTCGGCTTCTTCGGGGTGGTGGTGTAGACGCGGGTGCACACACCACGCTGCTGGGGGTTCGCCTTCAGGGCGGGCGCCTTGGTCTTGGTGACCTTCGGCGTACGACCCTTGCGAACCAGCTGCTGAATAGTAGGCAACTGTTCTCCTGGTTCTTCGCTCGTGCTCTCTGGCCGGCGCGATCCGCCGGCTTCCTCGTCCCACGCTGATGACCGCCTGACGGCGGAGGAATCTGCGGGGGGACGGAGTGGTCCGACTGGGCGATCTTGCTCGCCGGACTTTTCGGGCGCGCCCGAGGGCGCACACCCAGAAGAGACTACCCGCGTAACGGGACGAAATCAATCCGGGCCGGCACCACGCCGGACACCGTCATGAGCCGGTGTCCGAGGACCCGTTGCCGACCGCCGACCGGAACGTCGCGCCCGAGCTCGAGAACCCCGTGATGTACCCGCTCGCGTTGACGTTGAGCGGTCCGGCCGTGGCCGTCCCGGTGCCGCCCGCGCCGGCGATGTCCGCCGTGAAGGTGGCCCGACCGAAGGTGGTGGTGGAGACGAGCCAGCCGTTCGTCGTCCAGCTGCCGACGGCGACGGTCGGCCGCGACTCGAGCGTCCACTTCTCGTTCGTGTAGGTGTACGCGGGGTTCTCGCCGTACGCGTAGAAGCTGCACCCGGCCGGCGCTGCGTCGTTCGAGGCGATGCAGCCGTCCACCCAGGCGTCCACGGCCCGCTTCGCCGCCTGGTCGCCCGCGTTCGTGAGCGTCGCGGTCATCTGCACCGGCGTCGAGGTACTGCCACCGAACCCGCCCACGACGGCGCTGCCTCCAGTGGCCTTGGTCCACTTGCCGCCGTCGTACGTGACCGCGTAGGTGCCGGGGAGGGCGCGGAGACCGACCGTGCCGTCCTTCGGGGTCTTCGTCGACGTGCCCGCGACCTGCACCGAGGCGCCGGCCGGACCCCGGACGCTGACGTCGACGCTGCCGAGCTCCGGCGCCTGCAGCTCCCACACCGGGAACACGCCCCAGTCGGTGCCGGTCTTGTCGAGCGTGAAGGTCGCCGCGACGTCACGGCCGGCCTGGCGCAGGTACGCGCGGACGGTGGCGGTGTCGCCGTCCGTGCGCGTCGCGGCCACCCGGTAACCGGTGACCTTGGCGGTCGCCTTCGCGTACGCGGCGTCGGTCAGGAGCACGTCGGCCTTCGTCCGGTCGATGCCCGCTGCGTCGAGGGCGTCGGTGACCTTCCCCGCGGTCAGGTCGTCGAGGAACGCCCGCACGGGGCGGTCGGCCGAGTGGGTGGCCGAGCCGACCGAGAACCCGACGACACCGGCGACGAGCAACAGCACGACGGCGGTGCTGCCGGCGATGATCCCGATGAGCTGGCCGCGGCGGAGCTTTCGGCGCGGTGCACGCGACGCGGTCGGGGCGTACTGCGCGCCGTGCGCGGTCGTGCCGACCTGCGCCGTCGACCCGGCCTGCGCGTTCTGCGCGGCCGCGGGCGTCTCTTGCGTCCCGCGGATCGACGCCACCGACGGCACGGCTCCCCAACCGTCCTGCTGGTCCGGATCCGGCGTGTTCTCGTCGCTCATCGTTCCCCCGTTGCGTGTGCGTCCTGCCCGGGCAGACTACCGCCCGACGGTGTCGTCACCCGCGACGGTCGGCTCCTGCCGCTGCCCTGCCGTCGGTGTCGAGCCCGTCGTCCGGGCCTGGTGCCGGGCCATGGAGATCCCGCCGATCACCGACAGGAGCGCCACCACGACGGAGCCGACGACGAACGGCCCGAGTGCGTAGCCGGCCGGGAAGACGAGGAGCTCGGTCAGGTCGCGGCGGATCGCCGCGTACCCGACGGCACCGACGCCGAGCATGACCAGGTAGGCGGTCGCGGCGGCGACCAGGCCGGTGACACCGGGGTTGCCCTCTCGCGCGCCGACCGCGGTCGCGAGGAACACCACCACTGCGGCGCCGATCACCATGGCCGGGCCGAGGTACGGGGTCGCGTCCGGCTGCGCGATCGCCTCGACGTCGGCGAGGAGCGCTTCGAACCCCGCGACGGCGACGACGAGCGCGATGAAGAGGACGGACGTCATCGTCGCGATCAACCACCGGGACATGAGGTGATCGTATCGCCGACGGGGCGGTCAGCGGGTGGCTTCGGTCCGCTCCGCGTGGTCGGCGCCTTCGGCGGCGTCTGCGCTGTCCGCGCCGTCCGCACGCTCCACGTGCCCCTGGGCTGCGGCGACCAGGGCCAGCGCGATCGTCGCGGTGATGATCGGGACGGTCTCGGTCATCGGAGCGACCTGCGTCGTGCTCGTGGTCGGCGCTGCTTGCGTCGTGCTCGTGGTCGGCGCTGCTTGCGTCGTGCTGGTGGTCGGCGCTGCCTGGAGGCCCGGGGCTGCGTCCGCCTCGGAGGGCTCGTCCGGCTCGTGGTCGCGCAGGGCCGGGCCGATGATCGGCAGGACGCCGGTGGTGGACGCCGGCTCGGCGTGCAGGACGGTCGCCTCGGAGGCCGCCAGCTCGCCGCGCTTCGCCGCGCGACGGGCGCGTCCCATCTTCACCAGGACGACCACCGCCACGATCGCCCAGATGCCGTTGACGATGGTCGACGGCACCGCGTGGTGCGCGGCCACGTTGACGGCGACGGCCAGCCCGCCGACGAGGTTGAAGAGCTGGTAGACCGGCCCGTTCGGGAGCTTCCCCGTGGAGAAGAGAATGTAACCGGCCAGCACGGTTACAGCGCCGAACCAACCAAGGAATTCCACGATTCCGACCAACACGCGCGACTCCGGGCACGACGGGAACGGCCGGTTCGAGCCGACCGTTCGAGACGGAGATGAGCAGCCGCGATCACGGCGTCGTGAGCATCGTACGCACACCGTCGGGTGTCGCGGAAGAGGGGTCGGCGTGGCGCGTCACACCCCAGTGGGAGGGGGGCGGATCAGCCCTTGGTCGAGGCCGCGGCTGCGGTGTCGGCAGCCGCGTCAGGGGACCGGTCGAGAACGTAGATCGATCCGCCGAAGGTCCACGAACTGCTGCTGCTGGCAGCTCCGTCATCCCCGCTCTTCTCTGCCGACGAAACGGTCGTGATGAGGAACAGTCGATCGCCGCCCTGGACCCCCTTGACGAACTTCAGCGCCTGGTCGAACGAGCCGTCGACCGCAACGGTCACGGGGATCACCGAGAAGTTCTGGCCGGTGACCGCCGCATCCGTGACGAGGCTCGGTGCCTGTGGGGCGGACGGCGCCGCTCCAGCCGTCGCAGACGGCGATGCCGAGGGCGTCGCACCGCCCTGTCCCGCAGCCGCGGGCTCCGCCGCGACCGCTGGCGAGTACGCCGTCGCGTCGCTCGCCGTGAACGAGGAGACCTGCATCCCGGCAGCCGCGGCGGTCGTGTTGAGCTCGTCGATGAACGCCGACAGCCGAGCGGTGTCCGGTACCGAGGTCGCGCGGGTCGACAGCTCGCGCTTCATGGTTGGCAGGTCCGCCGCCTGCTCGCGCAGGCGTGCGAGCTCGCTCCGGCTGGTGTCGTTCGTCTGCTCGACGGACGCAGTCTGGGTGTGTGCCGCGGCCGTCTGTGCGAGCTGCGGCTGGACCGCGAGGAAGAACCCGCCGACGGCGACGACCGCCATCGCGAGGACGGCGAGCAAGAGGCTCAGGCGGTTTCGAGACATGATCAGTCCTTCTTCGCGTTGTCGACGGCGTACCGACCGTCGAACGCCTTCTCGTCGAGATGGATGGTCATGTTGACCGCGTACCCGCCGCCGTCCTGCGACCGTGCGACCGAGTTGGCGTTCGCATCGACGAACCCGGTGACCCCGCCGACGGCGGTGAGCCAGTCCGGGATCGAGGGCAGGGCGTCGCTCGTGGCGTCGAAGGTGAGCGTCGCGATGCGTTGCCCCTGCAGAGGGTCATCCGACTGCGCGTACGCTTCCTCGGCCCCGGCGGAGTCGATCGTCAGTCCGGTGATCTGCACCCCGGCCGGCAGTCTCGACCGCACCGACGCGAGCGTCGTCGCCCAGTCGATCTCCGTCGACCCGCCGACCGTCTGCGCGCTCTGCAGCAACGCGCTCTCGGATTCGGCCACACGGACGTCGCGGTACTGCCCCTGTTGCTTGGCGAGCGTCGCCGTCTCGCTCTGGGCCGCAGCCAAGTCCTGTTCGGCAGACATGCGATCCGTCATCGCCCAGCCCGTCGCCAGTCCGACCGCGACCGCGACGACCAGCACGCCCGCCCACGCACGCCGAACCGTGGCGCGCTGCCGCCGGCTGACGTGGACCTCGGTGGGGAGCAGGTCCACACGCGGCGGTCCTCCGACCACCAGGACGCGAGTCTTCGCGCCGGCTCTCGGCGTGCGGGGGGTGGCGTCTGCACTGCGGCCGGGAGTCGCCCGGGATGGTCGACGTCGGTCGGTCGAGCGGGTGTCGATCATCTTGGTCATGCTGCTCGACCTCCGACCGCCAGGCTCCAGGCGACCGAAATGGAAGCCGACCGCTCACGGAGGAGTTCCGGCGTGATGCCCCGCGCGGTCCGCGCTGACACGAACGGGTCCCCGACGGCGACCGGCAGGCCGGAGACGTCGCCGAGGCTCTCCCGGAAGCCGGGGAGAGCCGCACCGCCACCGACGAGCACGATGCCCCGCACGACATCGGCAGGTCGGGTGTTCGCGTAGTAGGTCACCGTGTTCCGGACACTGGTGAGCAGTTCGCCGACCGTCTCACGCGTGACGGCCACGGCGCGGGCGTCGTCCGGCGTCTGCGCCCGTCCGACCAGACCGAAGTGCCGCTTGATCGCCTCGGCTTCGGCGAGGGAGACCTCGAGCCGGGTGGCCATCGTCTTGGTCACGTGGTCGCCGCCCGTCGGGATGATGCGCACGAAGGTGGGGACCCCGTCGTTGGCGATCACGACCGACGTCGTGTTGCCGCCGCAGTCGACGATCGCGACCGTCCCGGCGCCGGCGACCCGGGGTGCCAGGACCCGTGACAGGGCGAACGGGATCAGGTCGACACCCACCGGGCGCAGCCCGGCCAGCTCCGCAGCGCGGACGTTCGCGAGGACCGCGTCCTTGATCGCAGCGACGAGCAAGCCGTGCACGACCGGTCCGGACTCACCGACCCCCTCGGACACCGGGTAGAAGTCGAGGATCGCGTCGACGACCGGGACGGGAAGCATGTCCTGGACCTGGAAGGGGAGCGACTCGCGGATCTGCGCGAGCGGCGCCTTGGGCACGGTGAGGTCACGTGAGAGGACGCGCTGGTTCCCCATGCCCAGGACGACGTCCTTGGTCCGGAAGCGGCCGATCGACCAGAGCTCACGGAGTGCCGCCGCGACCGTGTTCGCTTCGAGGACCTCGCCCTGCTTCGTCGCGTCCTTCGGGACCGGCACCTCGGCGACACGGACGATCGTCGGGTTCGCCTTCTCGGCGTCGGCGACCTCCACCGCGCGGATCGTCTCGGCACCGATGTCGATGCCGACGATGTTCTTCGTCATGTCGTGTTCCTTCCGGTCGGGCCGGGCTCAGTGGGTGTCAGCCCGGATCGTCAGGCGAGGCCGAGGAGTTGGAGGTAGGCGTTCCAGACCGGGACCCCGAAGAACGCGCCCACCCACGCGCCGAGGAGCATCCACGGGCCGAACGGGATCCCCGTCGAGCGACCCGCACGCCTGGTCAGGAGGAGGACGATCCCGAAGGTACCGCCGAGGAGGAACGCTCCGAAAGCACCCACAGTGAGGGGTCCCCATCCGAGGTACGCGAGCAGGAGTCCCAGGGCTCCGGCGAGCTTCACGTCCCCGAACCCCATCCCCCGTGGTGCCACGATCGCGAGGACCAGGTAGACGCCACCGAGGATCAGCAGACCGAGCAGCCCCCGGAGCATGGCGCCCCATTCACCGGTCAGGGCACTCGAAGTGGCGAGCAGCACGACCAGCACCGGGTACATCGGCAGGACGATTCGGTTCGGCAACGTGTGCGTGTCGATGTCGATGAGCGCCAATGCGACACTCACCGCCATGACGAAGAGCAGGGCGACGAGCAGGACCGTCTGGCCTGCGATGACCGCACCGGGCGCACCGCCCTGTGGCAGGAACCTGACCATCACCGCGATGAACAACACCCCGGTCGACGCCTCGACGATCGGGTACCGGACGGAGATCGGTTCGGCGCAGTCACGGCACCGGCCCCGGAGGACCAACCAGGACACCAACGGAACGTTGTCGAACCCCCGGATCGCGCGCCCGCACTTCGGACACGCGGATGCGGGGGTGACTACGGACATCCCGGCCGGGACTCGATGGACGACCACGTTGAGGAACGAACCGACGGCGAGCCCGAACATCGCTCCAAACGCCGCGACGAACGCCGCGAGGGTCGAGACGGCGCTGGTCACGAGATCGGCGCTCCGTTCGGGTCGTACGCCGTCTTCGACTCGACCTGGGTGGCCACTCGGTACGTCGTCACGGTCGGCTGCGGGAACTTCGGCGGCGTGTAGGTCGCCAAGCTCGAGTCGAACGTGTACGCCTTCGTGTAGCCCTGCCCGCTCGCCAGACCGACCGCACCGCGGAAGTTCTGCGCGATCGATCCGCTGACCGTGAGGGTCCCCCGGCCGTTCGACGGACCCCGCGTCCAGTTCTGCACGACGAACGTGCCGGTGTTCGAGAGGATCGCTGCGTCGATCTCGCGATCGTTCGACAGGATCGCAGCGTTGTTCGTGTTGATCGGGTTCCACACCCAGACCGCACGCTGACCGATCAGCCCGAGGACCGTGGACGCGGACCGGGTCGTCGGGTACCGGATGTCGCCGGTGACGTAGAGGTAGTTCTCGGCGGCGATGGTGACCGCCTTGTCGACCGTGCCCTGCACGAACGCGTCGCCGCGATCGCAGCCGTACGGCGCCGTCACCGAGGTGCCACCGCCAGCGGTGGGGTCCGTCTCGGAGTTGCTCGCCGAGGAACCGACGAAGGGGAAACCGACACCGTTCGGCTTCAGGGTGGTCGCGGTGCTCGCGGCCGACGTCGCGTCACAGGCCGTCGCGACGTTCTTGAGGGTGGCGTTGCCCTTCCAGTAGTTCGGGTCCGGCGTCGTCCCGGCCGCACGTGCGCTCGGCTCGTTCTGCACGAAGATCAGGTTGTTCTTCGGGATCGTGACGCGAGCACCGCTGGTACTCCGGAGGTCGGTGGGAGCACCGCACTTGGCCGCGGCTGCCGACGTGTCACTGTTCACGCCCGTGATCTGCGCCCCCGTTGTCGCGGTCGCTCCGGTGACCTGCGTCGCGATCGTCATCGGTGAGCGCACCGTCATCGTGCCGTCGCCGTTGAACGTGATCTTCGTCGGTCCGGTGTAGATGCAGCCGGCTCCCTCGACGGTACTGGTGGTGCTGGCCAGGTCGGAACGCGTGTAGTCGCGCAGGTCACCGATCGTGGCCGGCGGGGTCAAGGTCGAGGACGTCGTCGGGTTCGAGGCGTACCGCCCGAGCGTGCACCCACTGCTGCTCACGCCGTAGACGCTCTGGACCGTGCTCTTGAACTGCGCGCCGCACACCTTGAGTTGATCGTTCGACCGCACCGGCCCCTCGAGTACGTCGCCGCCGCCGAACTGGATCTGGTCGCAGGTCGCCGACGTCGCGACCGGTCGGTACACCGAGGTGCACGGCAGCGTCCCGACGCCCTTCTCGTTCGTGACGGTCGGGTCGCCGGACTCGAAGTTGGTGAAGTAGAGGTAGTTCGAGAAACCGTCCGGCCGCACGTTGGCGACGACGGTCCTGGTCGTCGTGCCGGAGCGCCCGGTCGACTGCACCCGGATCACGCCCTGCGACGAGAGCTTGCTGTTGTCGACGGCGTACCGGAACGACGAGTCGCCGGCGGAGCCGTCGCCGGTGGGAACGGACACCCACTGCTGACCGGACTGGTAGTTGAACGCCGCGTTGCCGCCGGTGCCCTTGCTGAAGGTACTGCTCGATGCGGCGCTGAACGGTGCGCTCGACTGCCCGTAGTTGCCGTACGTGTTGTCGGCGTTGAGCCGCGACTGGTAGTCGGCGACGCCGGCGTAGGCCGCCGCGATGGCTCGGTTCCAGGATCGGTCCGTCGATGTGACCTTCGCGCCCGACGTCGCGATCGCGACCATCGTCGCGACCAGGATCATCACGACCATGCCGATCCCCACGACGGCGACGAGGGCGACACCACGCTCGTCGTCCCGGGAACGGATCGCGCGGAGGAGTCGGATCACGAGGAAGCTCCCATCACGATGTTCGGCATGCTGGCCCTGTTGGTCAGGGTCACGGCGTTCGGGTCTGTCGCACTCGACCCGACCGTCAGTGTCACGCTGACGGAACGAATGTTCGGCAGGTCCGTCACCGCGACCGGCGACGTCGGCGTTCCGAGCACGTTGTTCGACGCGTCGGTGAACGAGAACGCGACGCTGTTCACTGCTGAGGACACCAGCGTGCGTTTCGACGTCGGAGACGACGCCAGCGTGGCACCGAGGGCCAGGGGGAACGAGAAGTACGAGGAGTTCCCGGACACCGCGGTGCCGTTCCACGTCGTCTCAGTGATCCGCTTCGTGACCGGGTCGAGCGTCAGCTGCACCTCGACGGGCTGGGAGAGCGTCGAGTCGAGGTTCACGTAGGCGAAGAACCGGATCGACGTCGCGCTCGCGTACTGGAAGGCGAACTGCGAGTCATCGCCGGTCGGCACCGGGTTGTCGGTCGCCGCCCGGAGCATGCGGCCCATCTCGTTCATCGCCGTCGAGGCAGCTCGGGTGTTCTGACTGATCGAGCTCGCCGTCACGGACGCCTTCTGGGACGCGACGAGGAACGAGCCCGCGATCGTCAGCACGAGGAGCGAGAGGCTCATGCCCACAATGAGCTCGACGAGCGTGATGCCCCGCTGGTCGGTGCGGGCACGGTCCAGCACCCGGCGGATCCTGCCGATCACGAGGTCGGCACCGTTCGTGGGTCGAGCGTCACGACGTTGCCGCTCGATGAGACCTTGAGGTTCGACACGTTCGGGTTCGAGGCGATGGTCTGAGTATTGCTGCTCAACACGCCACCGAGCACCGTCGTCCCGCGCAGCGTCCAGGTACCGAACGGCAGTGCGATCGTCGTCGCGGCCGAGGGCGTCATTCCGGTGAAGGTGTACGTCGTCGACGGGGCGCACCCGGGATCGCCGTTCGTCACCGCTGCAGTGTTCTTGACAGTCGCGACGAGGACGGTGTCCACGCCGCCCATCTTCACGTCGAACACCCCCATGGGAGCGCGCGCGGTGGCGGTGACCGCGGTCGTCGGGTTGTACCCGGGGGTGGAACCGTCGAGCGCGTTGAAGATGTTCGGTGACGTCGTCAGGTTGCTCGCCGTGGGCCACGCCGTCGGGTTGACGTCCTTGCACGTCGAGGTGTACGCGCCGGCGATCGCGGTCCACTGGTAGGGGAAGAGCACGGTGGACGTGGTGGTGACCGTCTGCACCGTGTCGTCGTAGCGGTAGGTCATCGGCAGCGAGGTCGGCAGCTTCGCCGTGAGGCCGTCCTTAAGGTTCAGGGGGGTGCCGGCCGTCACGGTGATCGCCTGGTCGTAGAGGAAGGTCGCGTTGCCGACGCCACCGGCGGTGGTGGCCACCGACGACGAAGGAGCGGTCACTCCGCCCTTGTCGATGTTCCCGGCCTTGGCGATCGTCACCTTGTAGGTCCCCGGTGTGACCCCGACCGCGTAACTGCACCCGTTCGTGTCGGTCACCGCTGGGGGGTTCGACAAGCCGGTCGCGCCGCCGGACACGGGCGTGATCGTCACGGCGACGCCGGAGTTCGGTCCGCCCGTCGCCGTCTGGACCCCGACCACGATCGTGGACGCGCTCGCGCTCGACACCGCCGCGGAAGGGGAGATCAAGGTGTCGAGGACGACGTTCTTCTGTCGCGGCGAGGTACCGCTCGTCCAGGAGACGGTGATCGACACACGCTTGTAAGCGAGGACGCCTGAGCCCGCGCCGCACGAGTTGTCGGAGCCGTCCGAGTTGATCCAGTTGGTGGTCTGCTTGATCGTGTACGCCTGGTTGCCGACCGACTGCAGCGTCGTGTCGTCGTCGAGCGTGAAGACGTCCTTCGTGCTGCGTGCCGCGTCGAGCGCCTGGTTCGCCAGGTTGAGCGCAGCTTCGCGCGAACGGTTGTCCTGCGTGAGGTAGAGCGTGGAGACGATCCCCGCTGCGACACCCGCGGCGATCATCGCGAAGATCGTCATCGCGACCATCACCTCGATGATCGAGAAGCCCTCTTCGGACTCACGGGCCGCCCGGAGGCGGTCGACGATGCGCAGCAACACGTTCTGCCTCTCGGTCGGAGCTGTAGTGGTCGCGACGAGCCGTGACGGACGTCACGGCTCGTCGCTGGACGTCATGTCAGCAGGTCGAACCGCTGACGACGCCGGAGGTGTCCGACGTGCAGAAGGTGTTGTTGGTCGAGCTGGTACCGACGATCTTGAACGTCGGCGCGGTGGTGGTCCCGCCGATCGTGTAGGCGATCGACGACGTGTCGCTGCCCAGACTCGCGCCCGCACCCTTCAGCGCCGTGGTGAGCGCGGTGGTTCCGTTGTACGTCCCCGCGGCGGGGAACGAACCGCTGGTCGACTGGATGCTGATCACGGCCGTCTTGAAGTTGGTGATGTCCGACTTCGTGCTCGATTCCTTCGCGTTGTTCGTGATGCCCAGGTACACCGGGATGGCGATCGCAGCGAGGATGCCGATGATGATCACGACGACGAGGAGTTCGATGAGCGTGAAGCCCTTCTCGTTCTCTTCGAGGAGACCCTTGCGGCGAGCGTTCAGCTTGCCCATGAGAGCGAAGTACATGGTGTTTCCATTCTTTCGGGAATGTGATGGGGAAAGTGTCCGGGGCTTGCTCGGCCGCCGGTGACGAGCGTATTCACACGAGGTTCGGTGCAGAATCCCGAGAACGGGGGTGATCGGGGGTGCGAAATACCCCCAGTACCGGGGGTGGAACAGCACGGGCCACCCCCGTCGGAGGGTGGCCCGTGCTGTTGGATCGCTACTTGACGAGCGACGATATCTCGAAGATCGGCAGGTAGAGCGCGACGATCATGCCGCCGACCACCACCCCGAGGAACCCGATGAGCAGCGGTTCGATCAGCGAGGTCAGCGCCTCGGTCGATGCCTCGACCTCGTTGTCGTAGAAGACCGCGATCCGTTCGAGCATCAATTCCATCGAACCGGCGTCCTCACCGACGGCGATCATCTGCGTCACCATCGTCGGGAACACTGATTCCCGCTCGAGCGGGGCGGCGATTGATTCCCCTTTTCGAACCGCGTCGGAAACGCGCCGCAATGCCTGCTCGACGACGAAGTTGTTCGACACCTGTCCGGCGATCTGCAATGCCTCGAGAATAGGGACACCAGCCCCGATCATGTTCGACAGGTTCCGAGCGAAGCGGGCCATCACGATCTTGCGGTTGAGTTGCCCGAACACTGGAAGGCGCATCCGGAGCGGATCAATCACCCGACGCACCCGGTCGGTGTTCTTGTTCGCCCGCCACCAGAACCACCCGACCACCACGGCGACCGCGAGGAACGGCCCGACGTACACCATCGCGTGGGACAGGTAGACGAGCATCAGCGTCGGCAACGGCAGCTGCCCGCCGAGCGACTCGAACATGCCCTGGAAGATCGGCACGATGAACACGAGCATGATGACGACCGCGGCCAAGGACATGCACAGCACCACGACCGGATAGGTCATCGCCGACTTGATCGTCGAGCGGAGCTTGTGCTCCTTCTCGAAGTTGGTGGCGATGGAGTCCATTGCCTGGTCGAGGAACCCGCCGGTCTCCCCCGCACGGATCATGTTGATCATGATCGGCGGGAACTCGACCGGGAACTTCGCCACCGCGTCGGAGAACGAGACGCCACGTTCGACGTCGTCGCGGACCTTGCCGAGGATCTCCTTGAGCTTCTTGCTCTCGGTCTGGTCGGCGAGGATCGACAGCGCGCGCAGCAGCGAGAGTCCCGAGGTGAGCATCGTCGAGGCCTGTCGCGACATGATCGCGAGGTCCTTGAGACCGACGCCCTTCTCGAAGCCCGGGATCTTGATCTCGGTCTGCAGGCCGGTGCCGGCCTTGGACTCCGTGATCGCGATCGGCGAGACACCCATGCCCCGGAGCCGCTGGACGACCGCGCCCTCGGACGAGGCGTCGAGACGACCCTTGACGAGCTTGCCGGCACCATCGCGCCCGCGGTAGTCGAATGCGAGGGACATCAGTAGCCTCCGGAGAACTTGTCGCCGAAGTCGATCCCGCTGGCGGCGATCGCGGCTGCCGAGGAGTCGGACGGGGACTCGACGCGCTGCACCAGGCGTTCGAAGCCCTCTTCGTCGTGCACCTTCTCCATTGCGGCCTTGCGCGAGATCGTTCCGACGTTGACCAGTTCGGCGAGGTCCTGGTCCATGGTGTGCATGCCCAGGTCACGCCCGGCCTGCATGGCCGAGGTGATCTGGTAGGTCTTGCCCTCGCGGATCAGGTTGCCGATGGCGGGGGTGATCGTCATGATCTCGGTGGCGACGACCCGGCCGACACCGTTGGCCTTCGGCACCAGGGTCTGGCAGACGACGCCCTGCAGGGTCGCCGCGAGCTGCGTGCGGATCTGGCCCTGCTGGTGTGGCGGGAAGACGTCGATGACTCGGTCGATCGTGCCGGGGGCGCTCTGCGTGTGCAGGGTGGCGAACACCAGGTGACCGGTCTCGGCGGCGGTGAGCGCGACCGAGATGGTCTCGAGGTCGCGGAGCTCCCCGATCAGGATGACGTCGGGGTCCTGACGCAGCACGTGTTTCAGCGCGGCGGCGAAGGAGTGCGTGTCGGCACCGACCTCGCGCTGGTTGATGATCGCCTTCTTGTGCTCGTGCATGAACTCGATCGGGTCCTCGACCGTCACGATGTGGTCGGCCCGGCTCTCGTTCACCAGGTCGATCAGGGCGGCGAGGGTCGTGGACTTGCCGGAACCGGTCGGGCCGGTGACCAGGACGAGTCCGCGGGGCAGGCCGGCGAAGTCGCCGACGTGCTCGGGGATGCCGAGCTGCTTGAGCGTCTTGATCTTGGTGGGGATGATGCGGAAGGCGGCACCCCAGTTGCCACGCTGCTGGTAGAAGTTCACGCGGAAGCGGTACTCCGGCGACAGCGAGTAGGCGAAGTCGAGTTCCTGCTCCTGGTCGAACTGACCGGCCTGTTCGGCCGACAGCATCGTCTTGAGGGCGGCGATGACCTTGCCGCGCGACCACGCGCCGCCGGGCACCGCGGGACGGAGCGAGCCATCGACGCGGACGGTGGGCGGTGCGTCGGCGGTGACGTGCAGGTCGGACGCGCCTTGGTACACGACCTGGGCGAGCGCGGTGATCAGGTCGGGGTCGGCGACCTCGCGCGCGTGGCGGGAGAACTCGATGTCGCCGCCGATCGTGGCGGTCGGTGCCGGGGCGCCAGCCGTGGGGAGCTGCTGCGTCGGCGCCTCGGCGTAGCCGTAGGTCGCGATCGACGACGGCACCCCGGCGGGCGGCGTCGCCGGAGCGGCGAGCGGCTGCGCGACGGGCACGGCGACGGGCGACCCGGACGGTGCCGGCCATCCGGCAGTGTCGTCCCCGAGGTCGTACACCTGCTCCGGAGGGGCCGACGCTGCGGCGGCAGCCAGGCGTGCTGCACGGCGGGAGCCCACCTCGGTGCCGGGGTTGCCCGGGTGCCAGCCGGCGACGGGCTCGTCGCCGGGGTGCGTGATGTCGTACACGGAGTCGGTCATCTGCTGCGCTCTCTCGTGACTACGCGACCACGCGCAGGATCTCGTCGACGCTCGTGAGACCGAGCTTGACCTTCTCGAAGCCGTCCTGGCGGAGCGTCAGCATCCCCTGCGCCTGGGCGACGCGGCTGATCTCGGCGCTCGAGGCGCGCGAGACGGCGAGGCGTTCGATCTCCTCGGTGACGGTCATGACCTCGTGCAGGGCGATGCGGCCGCGGTACCCGGTGTTCGAGCAGACCGCGCAGCCGATGGGGGCGAAGAACGCCGGGACCTCGTCGCCGGGGCGCAGGAACCCGAGGGTACGGAGCTGTTCGGCCTCGTACACGGCGGGGGCCTTGCACCGGTCGCACAACCGTCGCGCCAGACGCTGGGCCACGACGGAGTCCAACGCGGAGCCGACCAGGAAGGGCTCGATGTCCATCTCGGTGAGTCGGGTCACGGCGGAGGGGGCGTCGTTCGTGTGCAGGGTGGACAGCACCAGGTGGCCGGTGAGAGATGCCTCGATGGCGATCTGGGCGGTCTCGTGGTCGCGGATCTCACCGAGCAGGACGACGTCGGGGTCGGAGCGCAGGATCGAGCGCAGCGCCGAGGCGAAGGTCAGCCCGGCCTTCGGGTTGACCTGCACCTGGTTGATGCCGGCCATCCGGTACTCGACCGGGTCCTCGACGGTGATGACGTTGATCTCGGGCTTCGCGACCGCGTTCAGGGTCGTGTACAGCGTCGTGGACTTGCCGGAGCCGGTGGGCCCGGTGACCAGGATCATGCCGTACGGCTTCGAGTACGACCGCTGGTACGCCTGGAAGTTCTGCTCGAGGAGGTTGAGGTCCTTGAGGGTCAGCGACGTGTTCGTGTTGTCGAGGATCCGCATGACGACCTTCTCGCCCCACACGGTGGGCAGCGTCGCCACGCGGAGGTCGATCTGGCGGCCACCGTGGCGGACCGACATGCGGCCGTCCTGCGGCTTGCGACGCTCGGCGATGTCGATGTCGCTCATGATCTTCAGGCGGCTGATGACGCCGTTCTGGATGTTCTTCGGCGCCGGGGCCATCTCGTGCAGCACACCGTCGATGCGGTAGCGGATCCGGACCTCGTGCTCACCGGGCTCGATGTGGATGTCCGAGGCGTGGTCCTGGATGGCCTGCGAGACGAGCAGGTTCACGAAGCGAACGATCGGGACGTCGTCGAGGGCACCGTCGGCCAGGTCCACCTGGGCCGAGGAGCTGACCGAGGCTTCTTCTTCGAGCGACGAGGTCAGGTCGTTGAGCTCGTCGTCGGCACGCAGGTAGCGGTCGAGCGCGGTGAGCAGGTCGCGCTCGTCGACCTGGAGCGGCTTGATCGGCCGGCCGGACGCAGCGCGGGCATCGTCGATCGCGAGCACGTTGGTCGGGTTGACCATCGCGAGGATGAGCAGCTCGCCCTCGAACCCGACACCGAGGACACCGTGGCGACGGCAGAGCGCAGCGGGGAGGATCGAGACCGCGGTGCCGTCGACCGGGTAGTCGGTCAACGGGACGGTGCGGGAGTTGTTCGACGCCGCGCGGGCGGTGATGAACTGCGCCTCGCTCACGACGCCCTGGTCGACCAGGCCGCGGATCGCGCGCTCGTCGAGGTCCTCGTCGCCCGTCATCGAGTCGAGGTGCTCGATCGGCAGGGCGCCGTTCAGGATGAGGATCTCGGACAGGGTCGCCATGAGTCCTGTGCCTCCTTGGACTCGCGCGCGGCGAGACGTGGTCGGGTTCCGCACCACCAGGGATGTGGCGCTCGACCACGCTACTTCTGCGACAGTCGTCGGCCGCAGTCCCAGAAGGAGGGGGCGGAGGGGGTCCGGATGCACCCAGAACTGGGGTCCAGGATCCCCGACGCGACGGTCAGAGCGACGCCGACGCGGTGACGTGGACCTCGCCGGCGACGAACCCGAGTCGCTCGTAGATGCGCCCGGCTCCGCTCGGGTTCTCGGCGTCGACGTGCAGCACCGCCGCGGACAGCCCGTCGGCGCGGATCGCTTGCAGCGTGGCGTCGAGGACGATCGGGGCGAGACCCGTCCCCCGTGCTGCACGCACGACGCCGACCCAGTGCACGTACCCGTACGAACGGCCCCGGGCAGCGAACCCGTCGGGCTCCACCTCGACGATCGTGAACGCCACGACCGAACCGTCGGCGTCGACGACGGCCCGCGACAGGTCCAGCCGGCTCTTGTCCGAGGTGAGGAACCCCCGCCAGTCCGACGCGACCATCGGCTGGGAACCCCAGTGGTCGCGGAAGGCGTCGTTCTTGGCCGTCCGGAGCGGTTCGATGTCGTCCGCCGTGACGGGCCGCAGGACGAGCCCGTCCCCCAGGACGGGCACTGCGTCGGTGTCCGGCGTGCGGTCGTCGAACACGACCTGCATGTCGAGCCACGTGCGCACCGGCGCGAAGTCGTGGTGCGCCGCCAGCCGCAGCGCCGAGGACCCCTGCCGTCCACCGACTTCGAGCGTCGCCGGCAGGTCGACGTCGAGCGTCGCCAGGCGCTGCCGGGCCCGGCCGACCTGCCATCCGAGCACCCGCCGTCCGATCCCCTGCCCGCGCAGGTCGGGGTGGACCGCCCCGTCGAGCACGGCACGCGCAGCGGTGACGCGGGAGGGGACGTCGATGACGATGCCGTAGGCCTGCACATGCCCTCCAGCATCGACCCCCACCACGGTGTCCCTGGTGACGTCCAGCCCCTCGGTGGACAACGACCGTTCGAGGTCAGCTGTGGAGGGACGAGCGTGCGGGTCATCGACCGCAGCCGACGCGACCGCGACGGCGTGCATCGCCCCGACGTCGTCGTGCGCGCCCGCGCGGAACGTCAGGCCGCCGATCGGCGTGGGGAACGAGAGGTGTGCCGGGGCCGTGATCCGTTCGCGCAGGGTCGCCATCCCTCCAGCCTGCCAGTTCCGCCGCGCGGCGAGGCACCGCGGAAAGCCCCTCGACGAGCAGGCCCGACCGGGACCATGATGAGTCATGGACATCACGAGCGTGACCGTGGGGCTGCCCGTCACCGACATCGAGGCGTCCTGCCTCTGGTACGGCGCCGTCTTCGAGCGCACCGAACCGGACCTCGAACCCGAGGACGGTGTCGCCGAGTACGAGGTCGGCGGGATCTGGATCCAGCTCTACGAGGACGACTCCGCCGAGGAGAACCCCGTGAGCGTCCGGTTCGGCGTCGACGACGTCGGAGCCCAGCACGCTCGCATCGGCTCGCTCGGCATCGACATCGGACCTGTCGAGTGCGTCGACGGCGCCGTGAACTGGTTCGACGTCCGCGACCCCGACGGCAACGTCCTCAGCCTGTTCTCGCTCGTGGACGAGACCGGTCGCGGTTCGGGACGCGACAGCGGCGCGGACCGCGCGCTCTAGACGCACCCGCTCGACGGCCGGGAGGCCCGTGGCGGCCTGGCACCGGGCCTCCTGTCCGTCACGTGGTGACGACACGACGAAGGCCCCGCCTCCTTGCGGAGACGGGGCCTTCGTGGGATCACATCAGACTCAGTTGTACGTGCCCGGCGTGAAGTCGTCCGACGAGAAGCTGTCGAAGTCGACGAAGCTCAGGTCGGCGTCCGAGAACGACGAGTCGTCCGCGAAGATGCGGTTGGGGTACCGCTCTGCCTTCGCTTCTTCCGTCGCGTTCACGTCCACGTCGCGGTACCGGCTGAGACCCGTCCCGGCGGGGATGAGCTTACCGATGATGACGTTCTCCTTGAGGCCGACGAGGTGGTCCTGCTTGCCCTCCATGGCCGCCTGCGTGAGCACGCGGGTGGTCTCCTGGAAGGAAGCGGCGGACAGCCACGACTCGGTCGCGAGGGACGCCTTCGTGATGCCCATGACCTCCTGGCGAGCCGAGGCGGTCTTGCGACCCTCCTGCAGCGCCGCGCGGTTCAGCATGTTGTAGCGCGACCGGTCGACGAGCTCACCCGGCAGCAGGTCGGTGTCGCCGTGGTCGACGACGGTGACCTTGCGGAGCATCTGACGGACGATGACCTCGATGTGCTTGTCGTGGATCGGCACACCCTGCGAGCCGTAGACGTCCTGCACACCGTTGACCAGGTGCTTCTGGACCTCTCGGACACCCTTGACCCGGAGGACTTCCTTCGGGTCGACGGTGCCGGCGATGAACTGCTCGCCGAGCTCGACGTGCTGGTTGTCCTCGATGAGGAGCGTCGCACGCTTGAGCACCGGGTAGATGAACGGCTCGTCACCGTTGTCCGGCGTGAGGATGATCCGACGACCCTTGTCCGTGTCCTCGACGACGACGCGGCCGGGGGCCTCGGCGATCGGGGACGCGCCCTTGGGCGTACGGGCCTCGAAGAGCTCCGTGACACGCGGCAGACCCTGGGTGATGTCATCGGCCGAGGCCGAACCACCCGTGTGGAAGGTACGCATCGTCAGCTGGGTACCGGGCTCACCGATGGACTGCGCGGCGATGATGCCGACTGCCTCACCGATGTCGACCAGGTTGCCGGTGGCGAGCGAACGGCCGTAGCACTTCGCGCAGACACCGACGGCCGACTCGCAGGTCAGGACCGAGCGCACCTTGATGCTCTCGACACCGGCTGCCAGCAGCTTCTCGAGGAGCACGTCACCGACGTCCTCACGAGCCTCGGCGACGACCGTGCCCTTGGCGTCCACGGCCTCGGTGGCCAGGGTGCGCGAGTACACGGTGTTCTCGACGCGCGGGTCACGGACCAGCTTGCCGTCCGCGTCCACGGTCGCGATCGGCAGCTCGAGGCCACGCGTCGTACCGCAGTCGTCCTCGCGGATGATGACGTCCTGCGAGACGTCCACGAGACGACGGGTGAGGTACCCGGAGTCCGCGGTACGGAGCGCGGTGTCGGCAAGACCCTTGCGAGCACCGTGGGTGGCGATGAAGTACTCCGCCACGGTCAGGCCCTCGCGGTACGAGTTGATGATCGGGCGGGCGATGATCTCGCCCTTCGGGTTGTTCACCAGACCACGCATACCCGCGATGTTGCGGACCTGCAGCCAGTTACCACGAGCACCCGACGACACCATGCGGTTGATCGTGTTGTCGACGGGGAAGTTGTCCCGCATCTCCTGCGCGATCTCGTTGGTGGCCTCGGTCCAGATCTTGATCAGGTCGGCGCGACGCTCGGAGTCGGTGATCAGACCCTTGTCGAACTCGCCCTGCACCTTGGCGGCCTGGATCTCGTAGCCCGCGATGATCTCCTTCTTGCGAGGAGGCGTCACGACGTCCGACAGGGCGACGGTCACACCGGAGCGCGTGCCCCAGTAGAAGCCGGCGTCCTTGATCCGGTCCAGCGCAGCGGCCGTCTCGGTCTTGGAGTACCGCTCGGCGAGGTCGTTGACGATCGCGGACAGCACACCCTTGTCGGTGACCTTCTGGACGAACGGGTAGTTCGCCGGGAGGGTCTCGTTGAAGAGCGCACGGCCCAGGGTCGTCTCGAGGAGGACGGTGTCGCCCTGCTCGTAGCCCTCGGGAGCTTCACCCTCGGCGAAGTGGACACCCGTCATGCGGATCTTCGCCATGGCGTTGAGGTGCAGCGTGTGCTGGTCGTTGGCCAGGATCGCCTCGGCGACCGACGAGAACGCACGGCCCTCACCGACGGCGCCCTCGCGGACGGTCGTCAGGTGGTGCAGACCGATGATCATGTCCTGTGCGGGCAGGGTCACCGGACGGCCGTCGGACGGCTTCAGGATGTTGTTCGAGGCGAGCATCAGGATGCGGGCCTCGGCCTGGGCCTCCACCGACAGCGGCAGGTGCACGGCCATCTGGTCACCGTCGAAGTCCGCGTTGAACGCAGCACACACGAGCGGGTGGAGCTGGATGGCCTTGCCCTCGACGAGCTGCGGTTCGAACGCCTGGATGCCCAGACGGTGCAGCGTCGGCGCACGGTTCAGCAGCACGGGGCGCTCGCGGATGATCTCCTCGAGCACGTCCCACACCTGCGGACGCGAACGCTCGACCATGCGCTTGGCCGACTTGATGTTCTGCGCGTGCGACAGGTCGATCAGGCGCTTGATCACGAACGGCTTGAAGAGCTCGAGCGCCATCTGCTTGGGCAGACCACACTGGTGCAGCTTCAGCTGCGGGCCGACGATGATGACCGAACGGCCCGAGTAGTCGACGCGCTTGCCGAGCAGATTCTGGCGGAAACGACCCTGCTTGCCCTTGAGCATGTCGCTCAGGGACTTCAGGGCGCGGTTGCCGGTACCCGTGACCGGACGTCCACGACGACCGTTGTCGAACAGCGCGTCAACGGCTTCCTGCAGCATGCGCTTCTCGTTGTTCACGATGATCTCGGGGGCACCGAGGTCGAGCAGGCGGCGGAGACGGTTGTTGCGGTTGATCACACGACGGTAGAGGTCGTTGAGGTCCGACGTGGCGAAACGGCCACCGTCGAGCTGCACCATCGGGCGCAGCTCCGGCGGGATGACCGGCACGACGCCGAGCACCATCGCTGCCGGCGAGTTGCCGGTGGCGAGGAAGGAGCTGACGACGCGCAGACGCTTGATCGCACGGATCTTCTTCTGGCCCTTGCCCTCGGCGATCTGCAGACGCAGCGCCTCGGCCTCGGCAGCCAGGTCGAACGCCTCGAGCCGGAGCTTGATCGCCTCGGCGCCCATGTAGGCGTCGAAGTAGATCCCGAACCGGTCCTGGAGCTCGTGGAAGACGGCGTCCTCGGGCTTGAGGTCGCCCACCTTGAGGTTGCGGAAGTCCTCCCACACACGCTCGAGACGGGTGATGTCCTCGTCGAACGACTTGCGGACCTGGGACATCTCCTTCTCGGCGGTGTCCTTGGTGCGCCGCTTGACGTCGGCCTTCGCTCCCTCTTCCTCAAGGGCTGCGAGGTCGTCCTCGAGCTTCTTGAGGCGGTCGGCGATGATCGAGTCGCGCTGGCCCTCGAGGGTCTTGATCTCGAGACGCATCTCGTTCTCGAGACCGGGCATGTCCGCGTGACGGCCCTCTTCATCGATGTCGATGATCATGTACGCCGCGAAGTAGATGACCTTCTCGAGGTCCTTCGGCGCCATGTCGAGGAGGTACCCGAGGCGCGACGGGACGCCCTTGAAGTACCAGATGTGCGTGACGGGGGCAGCGAGCTCGATGTGGCCCATGCGCTCACGACGGACCGAGGACTTGGTGACCTCGACGCCGCAGCGCTCGCAGACGATGCCCTTGAACCGGACACGCTTGTACTTGCCGCAGGCGCACTCCCAGTCGCGGGAAGGACCGAAGATCTGCTCGCCGAACAGACCGTCCTTCTCGGGCTTCAGGGTGCGGTAGTTGATGGTCTCCGGCTTCTTGACCTCGCCGTACGACCACTGACGGATGTCCTCGGCGGTCGCGAGGCCGATCCGAATGGCGTCAAAGGAAGTTGCTTCGAGCAATGTTCTTCTCTCTTGCTTGATTCAGGCTTCGATGTACGGGCGGGATCAGATGTCGTCGACGGACGACGACTCGAACCGCGAGGAGATGTTGATGCCCAGCTCCTCCGCAGCGCGGAAGACCTCGTCATCGTTGTCGCGCAGGCTGACCGCCTGGCCGTCGGCCGAGAGGACCTCGACGTTCAGGCAGAGCGACTGCATCTCCTTCATGAGGACCTTGAAGGACTCGGGGATGCCCGGTTCCTGGATGTTCTCGCCCTTGACGATCGCCTCGTAGACCTTCACGCGGCCGAGGATGTCGTCGGACTTGATCGTCAGGAGCTCCTGGAGGGCGTAAGCGGCGCCGTACGCCTCGAGCGCCCACACCTCCATCTCACCGAATCGCTGGCCACCGAACTGCGCCTTACCACCCAGCGGCTGCTGCGTGATCATCGAGTACGGACCCGTCGAACGAGCGTGGATCTTGTCGTCGACCAGGTGGTGCAACTTGAGGATGTACATGTAGCCGACCGAGACGGGCTCGGGGAACGGCTCGCCGGAGCGACCGTCGAAGAGCTGCGCCTTGCCGGACGAGCCGATCAGGCGCTCGCCGTCGCGGTTCGGGAGCGTCGAGTCGAGGAGGCCCTCGATCTCGCGCTCGTACGCACCGTCGAACACCGGAGTGGCGACCTTCGTGCCCGGAGCGGCGCTGTGCGCTGCCTCGGGGAGGGCCGATGCCCACTCCTGGATGCCCTCGACGTTCCAGCCCTGCTTGGCGAGCCAACCGAGGTGGATCTCGAGGACCTGGCCGAAGTTCATGCGGCCGGGGACGCCGAGCGGGTTCAGGACGATGTCGACCGGGGTGCCGTCGGCGAGGAAGGGCATGTCCTCGACCGGGAGGATGGTCGAGATGACGCCCTTGTTGCCGTGACGACCGGCGAGCTTGTCACCCGCGGTGATCTTGCGCTTCTGGGCGATGTAGACGACCACGCGCTGGTTGACACCAGAGCCGAGTTCGTCGTCGCCGTCCTGCGAGTCGAACACCTTGACGCCGATGATCGTGCCCTCTTCACCGTGGGGCACCTTCAGCGAGGTGTCGCGCACTTCGCGCGACTTCTCGTTGAAGATGGCGCGGAGGAGGCGCTCTTCAGCGGAGAGCTCGGTCTCGCCCTTCGGCGTGACCTTGCCGACCAGGATGTCGCCGGGGCGGACCTCGGCACCGATGCGGATGATGCCGCGCTCGTCGAGGTCGGCCAGCAGGTCCGGGCTGACGTTGGGGAGGTCACGGGTGATCTCCTCCTTGCCGAGCTTCGTGTCGCGGGCGTCGACCTCGTACTCCTCGATGTGGATCGAGGAGAGCGTGTCGTCCTTGATGAGGTTCTGCGACAGGATCATCGCGTCCTCGTAGTTGTAGCCCTCCCACGGCATGAACGCGACGAGGAGGTTCTTGCCGAGCGCGAGCTCGCCGTTCTCCGTCGCGGGACCGTCGGCGATGACCTCGCCCTGCTCCACACGCTCGCCGGCCGAGACGACCACGCGGTGGTTGTAGCTCGTGCCCTGGTTGGAGCGGTCGAACTTGCGCAGGTAGAAGGTCTGCGTGCCACCCTCGTCGAGCTGCAGGGTCACGGCGTCTGCCGAGACCTCGGAGACGACACCGGCCTTGTCGGCGGTGACGACGTCACCGGCGTCGATCGCGGTGTAGCCCTCCATGCCGGTACCGACGAGCGGCGACTCGGAACGGAGCAGCGGGACGGCCTGACGCTGCATGTTCGCACCCATGAGGGCGCGGTTCGCGTCGTCGTGCTCGAGGAACGGGATGAGCGAGGTCGCGACCGACACCATCTGGCGCGGCGAGACGTCCATGTAGTCGACTTCGCCCTTGGCGACGAGTTCGACCTCGCCACCCTTCTTGCGGACGAGGACCTTGTCGTCGGCGAAGTGGAACGAGTCGGTCAGCGGCGCGTTGGCCTGCGCGACGACGAACTCGTCCTCTTCCGATGCGGTCAGGTAGTCGATGGTCTTCGTGACCTCGCCGTTGACGACGCGACGGTACGGGGTCTCGATGAAGCCGAACGAGTTGATCCGACCGAACGACGCGAGCGAACCGATCAGGCCGATGTTCGGGCCTTCCGGGGTCTCGATCGGGCACATGCGGCCGTAGTGCGACGGGTGGACGTCACGGACCTCGACGCCGGCACGCTCACGGGACAGACCACCCGGGCCGAGGGCCGAGAGACGACGCTTGTGCGTCAGGCCTGCGAGCGGGTTGTTCTGGTCCATGAACTGCGACAGCTGGGACGTTCCGAAGAACTCCTTGATCGCGGCGACGACCGGACGCACGTTGATGAGCGTCTGGGGCGTGATCGCCTCGATGTCCTGCGTGGTCATGCGCTCGCGGACGACACGCTCCATGCGGGACAGACCCGTGCGGACCTGGTTCTGGATGAGCTCGCCGACGGCGCGGATGCGACGGTTGCCGAAGTGGTCGATGTCGTCCACGTCGAGGCGCAGCTGCACCGGCTCGCCGTCACGCACGCCGTTCAGCGTGGTCTTCTCGGCGTGCAGGGACACGAGGTACTTGATCGTCGCGACGATGTCCTTGACGGTCAGCACCGAGTCGGACAGCGGGGCGTCGATCCCGAGCTTGCGGTTGACCTTGTAGCGGCCCACCTTCGCCAGGTCGTAGCGCTTCGAGTTGAAGTAGAAGTTGTCGAGCAGCGCACGCGCGGCCTCGGCGGCGACCTGCTCGCCCGGGCGCAGCTTGCGGTAGATGTCCTTGAGCGCCTCTTCCTTCGTGAGGATGGCGTCCTTCTCGAGGGTCGACTCGATCGAGGCGAAGCCCTGGAACTCCTCCATGATCTCCTCGCTGGTCAGACCCAGCGCCTTGAGGAAGACCGTGACGGACTGCTTGCGCTTGCGGTCGATGCGCACGCCCACCTGGTCGCGCTTGTCGATCTCGAACTCGAGCCACGCACCACGCGAGGGGATGACGCGAGCGGAGTAGATGTCCTTGTCGGACGTCTTCTCCTGCTGGCGCTCGAAGTACACGCCGGGCGAACGGACGAGCTGCGACACGACGACGCGCTCGGTGCCGTTGATGATGAACGTGCCGCGTTCGGTCATGAGCGGGAAGTCGCCCATGAAGACCGTCTGCGTCTTGATCTCACCCGTCATGTGGTTCATGAACTCGGCGTTGACGTACAGCGGAGCGGCGTAGGTCTTGCCGCGCTCCTTGCAGTCGTCGATCGAGTACTTGGGGTCCTCGAGCTCGGGCGCCGTGAACGAGAGCTGCATGGTCTCGCCGAGGTCCTCGATCGGGGAGATCTCCTCGAAGATCTCCTCCAACCCGGAGTGCAGGGCGAGGTCGGTGCGACCCTGCTCCTGTCCCTCTGCGAGACGGGCCTTCCAGACGTCGTTGCCGACGAGCCAGTCGAAGCTCTCCGTCTGGAGTGCGAGCAGATCAGGAACCGTGAGGGTGTCCGTGATCTTGGCGAACGAGAGTCGCGAGTGGTTGCGACCGTTCTTGGGGTTGGTGGATGCGTTGGGCGCAGCAGCCAAGGGTGTGACCTCCGTAGGCCCCGTCGGGCCGATACTGACGAGCAGCATGTAGGTGAGTAGATGATCGCTCGGCGATCCCCGCGAGTTCTTGCCCTGCGACCACGCCGACGCGTGCCTGACGCGGAACGTCGGTGCACGTGTGGGATGATCTCCGTGAGCGGGACCCGCCGCCATATACGGGTCCGGCTGCACCAGGGCGAGTTGAGCTTGTCCAACTCAGAACTCTGCGTCGACCGCAATATGACGACACGGATGCCAGGGAGCGCGAACTGCCATCATAGTTCGCGCCGTGTCGTGCTGTCCAGTCCTGGCTTGACCAGATTCGGCAGTGGCGTGTATAAGCCGCTGCACGCCCGCGGAATTCCCGGCCCGCGTCCGGTCCGCGACGGGTCGCGCCCGGCCCGCGACGGCCCGCAACGGGCCTGCGCACCCGGCCCGCGCAGTGGACCCGGCCGTGCGCTCAGCCGAGGCGCTCGCGCTCGACGTGCGCCGCACCTCCCGGCTGGACCTGCAGTCCGGCCAGCGCACGGAAGGCGTCCTCGGGTCGACGGGTGCGCACGAAGGTGACGCGACCACGGTCGTCGGTGATCTCGATCCCGAGTCCGGGGGTGAGGATCAGAGCGCGCACACCGCGACCGATCCGCAGGCCGACGCCGCCGTAGGTGCGGGCGTCCGCCTCGACGAGTCGGACGTCGGCGATGCGCCGACGTGCGATGCGCCGTGGCGGCAGCGGCCGGAAGTGCAACGTGACGTGCGTGTCGGTGACAGCGAACCCGGCTCGTGCGAGCAGCAGCAGCACGCCCGCCACGACGGCGACCAGCGCCGGAACGATGAGCGCGGTCTCCGGTGCGTCGCCGGGCCAGGCGGTTACCGCCGCGGTCAGGCCGAGCCCGCCGAGGAGCAGGACCGCGCCGACGACACGCATCCAGGTGGGCGCCGTCTCGTGGTCGGCGTGGGCCGGACGGGAGGCTCGAGGCACCCGCGTCGTCCGGCTCGCGGTCGTGCGCATGGTGGCGCGGGTCGTCGGTGCGGCCAGGCGTGCGGTGGGCACGCTCATCGTGTCAGCGGTCATGTCGGGTCTCCTGCGGCTCGGCGGAGTGTTGCATCCCGTATTTTACATGACGGGTGCGATGTGATCACGGCCAGCGCGCGCGGGTGACCGGAAGGGGCACGCGGACGCATGCCGACGACGCGCACGCTCGAGCGGTGGGGCCGCTCGACGGCACGTCGTGGTCACGTCGGGAGGGCGGACGCGCGAGGTGTGGGGCACTGCACGCATCGACGCGGTTCCGCGTGACGACCGGATGAACAGTACGGAACGAGTCTTGGCGTCCGCTGGCCGTCCATGTGTACGCATTCACGTACCGGCCAGGACCGGTCACCGCAGGACGCGCGCGACCGCCTCGGCGCGGGTGGCGACCCCGAGCTTCGCGAACACCTGGTTCACGTACGACTTCACCGTCGGCACCGTCAGGAACAGCTCCGCCGCGATCTGCGGGTTCGTCCGGCCGGCCGCGATGTGCTCGAGCACGTCGGCCTCGCGCGGGGTGAGGTCCGGGAACCGGTCACGCAGCGCCGGCACAGCGGGTGCGGATGCCGTCGCCCCGCCGCCGGCGAGCTGCGCCACCAGCCGCGCCCCCACCGTGGCGTCGAACGTCGACTGCCCCGACGCGACCGCCCGGATCGCCGTCGCGATCTCGGTCCGTCCGGCGTCCTTCGTCAGGTACCCGCGCGCACCGGCCCGGAGCGCGGTCACGATCGACTCGTCGTCCGCGTAGGTCGTCAGCACGAGCACCGCCACCTGCGGGTGGTCGGCCACGATGCGCGCGGTCGCCGTCGGCCCGTCGGTACCGGGCATGCGGAGGTCCATCAGCACGACGTCGGGAGCGTCACGGTCCACCGCTGCGATCGCCTCGGCGCCGTCGGCGGCCTCACCCGTCACCTGCAGGTCCGGTACGAGCGACAGCACCGTCACCAGGCCGTCGCGGACGATCGCCTGGTCGTCGACGACGAGGACACGGATGGTCACGAGGCGTCCACCTCGTGCTCGGCCACCCGGTCCACCGGCAGGTGCAGCGCGACGACGAACTCGTCGTCGGACCGCTCCGCTTCGACCGTCGCGCCGCTACCGAGCTCCTCGACGCGCTCGCGCATCCCGAGCAGGCCCTGGCCGCCGCCGGTGAGCGGGTTGGCCACGACGACGTCCACGGCGTCGCCGTCACGGTTGACGGACAGCGACACGGGGCGGCTGGGGGCGTGCCGGCGGGCGTTGCTGAGGGCCTCGCGGACGACCTGGACGACGGCGGCGCGGTGCGCCTCGTCGAGTGCGGCCAGGGTCACGTCGCCCTGCACCACGATGGTGCCGCCGAACGAGCGGTGGGCGGCGACCAGGGCGGTCAGGTCGGTGCGGTCCGGCACGTGGTCGGTGCGGTCGGTGCGGTCGGTGTGGTCGGCGCGGTCCGGCACGTGGTCGGTGGACGGCCGGGAGGCGCGGCTCGCGTCCGGCACGTCGGCTCCGGTGGTCCGCGTGGCCTGGTCCGGGGCCGTGGTCCGGTCCGGTGTGGTGGCGCGGTCCGCGGTCGTGGTCGGGTCGGGGGCGGCCCGGTCCGGGGCGGCGGCCCGGTCCGGGGTCGCGGCCCGGTCCGGGGTGGCATCGGGCTCGGCGTCCGCGTCGTCGCGGAGGGCGTGCACGGCTCGGCGGGCCTCGGCGAGGCCGTCCGCCGCCAGGGTCCTGGCTTCGCCGGCACGCTTCGTCGCGTCGTCGACCCGGCCGGCCTCGAGCAGGGCCTCGACCGCGTCGAGCTGCAGCACGAGTCCGCCCAGCGAGTGCGCGAGGACGTCGTGGATGTCCCGCGAGGCCCGGGACCGGTCGGCGAGGAGCTGCGCCCGCTGCTGGTCCCGCTCGGCCTGCCGCGCACGTTGCGCCGCGACCCGGAACTGCCGGCGGCTGAACCCGATGAGCACGCCGAGCAGCAGCCCGCCGCTCGTGCCGAGGACGAACTGGACCGAGGCGTGCTCGATCGTCGCGCAGACGGCGATGACCACCATCGCCCCCACCGCCGCCACCGCCGCGAGCCAGACCGGCACCCGAAGGTTCGCGCCGAGCAGGACGATCCCGACGATCACGGGGACGATCATGAGCGAGTCGGTCGCCACCACGGTCAGGGAACCGGCGACGATCATCACCACGCCCGCGACGACGAGCAGCTGCGGCGTCCGGCCGAACTCGCGGAGCGCCCACGCGGCGAGCGCCACCGCGCCGAGCACCCACACCCACGCGGGCGGCTGCAGCTCGAGTCCGTTCTTCACGAACCAGAACCCGACGATCGCGATGCCGAGGGCGTTGAGTCCCCAGGCGGTTGCCGAACGGGACCGACCCCCGGGGAGGTCGGTCGGGTCCTGTCCGCTCAGCAGGGTCACCGGACCATCATGCCGCGGGTGGTGCGGCCACTGGCGGTCCGGTCGCCGCGGTCTCCGCGGTCTCCGCGCGGGATGCGCTGGTCGATGACGACGGCGCGGGCGGCGCGGTTCAGGGCGAGCACGAGCAGGATCGCGCCGGTCGAGGTGAGCAGGTGCGCACCGAGGTGGCCGCCGAGCACATCGAGGCCGACGCGCACGGCGATGAGCACGATCCAGAGCGACGCACCGAGCCACCCCGTGCGGGACTGGATCGTCCGACCCTTGCTGTCCGGGGTGGCGACCGTGCGGAACCGGGTGATGGTGCCCATCGTCAGGCCCACGCCGATCGTGATCAGGGCCTCGATGCCGAGGAACACGACGTCGGTCGTGGTGATCGTCGCCCCCGACTGCGCCAGGACCACCACACCGACGATCGCCATGATCATCGGCGTGCGCCAGATGCGCGCCGGGTCGAGGTACTGCCAGGTGGCCTGGCGGTACCCGAGGAAGCCGACGAGGGCGACGCCGATCAGGACGTTGACGAGGAGTTGGACCGACATGGTGTGCCTTTCGAGGTGACCCGGCGGGACGTCCCCGACCGATGGATCCAGCCTCGTTCCGGTGCGTTCGCGGGCACACCAACCAGGGGTGGGGGCCCGGGTGGTGATCGCGGTGCCGGTCGGGTGGTGTTCGATTGACCGCATGGCTGATGCGTTCGACGGGTTCCGGATCGGTGCGGGCTACTCGGTGGTCGAGCCGGACCGGCACCGCCCCGGGTCGTTCACACTCGTGGTGGACGGCACGCCGCAGTCGCACGTCGACCTCGAGGACCCGACCCACCTGGCGTTCGAGTACATCCGACGGATCGGGCACGCCATCGACCTGCTGCCGTCCGGTCCGGTCACGGCGCTGCACCTCGGCGCCGGTGCCCTGACGCTCCCCCGGTACGTCGCAGTGACCCGGCCGGGCTCCCGCCAGCAGGTCATCGAGCTCGAGCGCGACCTGGTGGACCACGTCCGCGAGGTCCTGCCGTTCCCCCGCGGAGCGTCGATCCGGGTGCGGTACGGCGACGCGCGCGAGGTGCTCGGCAAGCTCCCCTCCGGGCTGCGCGGCACGGTGGACCTGGCGGTGGTGGACGTCTTCGGCGGCTCGCAGATCCCGGCGCACGTGACGAGCATCGAGTTCTACCGCGAGGTCGCCGCGTTCCTGTCGCCGACCGGCATCGTCGCCGTGAACGTGGCCGACGGTGCGGGTCTCGCGTTCGCACGGGGGCAGGCGTCGACGCTGCAGGCCGTGCTGCCGTCGGTGGCAGCGGTGGCGGACACCGGCATGCTCAAGGGGCGACGGTTCGGGAACATCGTGCTGCTCGGTTCGCCGACCGACCTGCCGATCGCCGAGATGCCGCGGCGGTACTCGTCGGACCCGATGCCGGCGAAGGTCGTGCACGGGGCCGAGCTGCGGGCGTTCATCGCCGGGGCGCCGATCGTCACCGACGCGACGGCCGTGGCGTCACCGGAGCCGAACCGGAGCGTGTTCGGCGCCTGACCCCGCGGTGACGACGGGGCGGCGCGCGAGGCCGTTCCCGGGCACTCGGCGGGTGCGGCTGTCAGGATGGTCTGAACGACCGCGCAGGTGCGCGACCGAGCGATGGGATCCCCTGATGACGAACGACGACCGGAGCAACCAGGACCGGACGGGCGACGGCCAGGCGCCGAGCTGGGGCGAAGCCCCGCAGCAGCAGCCCGCCGCCGATGCACCGCGGTACGGCGAGCGGAGCGACCCGACGCCGCAGTACGGGCAGTCCGCCCCGCAGTACGGCGAGCAGCAGAACCAGTACGGGCAGCAGCAGCAGCAGTACGGGCAGCAGCAGGACCAGTACGGCCAGCAGCAGTACGGCCAGCAGCCGTACGCCGCGGCGCCCGCGAGCTCCGGTTCGCCCGCGTGGCAGAGCTACGAGGAGCCGAAGGCCAAGAAGAAGACCGTCGGCGTGATCGCGTTCGTGGTCGGCCTCGCCGCCCTGGTCGTGGGAGCCATCGGCGGGTACCTGTTCGGGCAGTCGTTCGGCGCTTCCGACGCCTTCCGCGACTCGATGCAGAACAGCGGAGCGACGCCGAGCGACGCGCAGATCACCGAGCTGATGACCTCGTCGAACGTCATCACCGGGTCCCTCATGTTCTACCTGGGCACGGCCCTCGGCCTGTGGGCGATCGTGCAGGGCATCATCGCTGCCGTCACCAAGCGTGGCCGCGGTTGGGGCGTCTTCGCCATCGTCCTCGCCGTCGTCGCGCTCATCGTGTTCGTCGTGGCGGTCGGCGTCGCTGCGGTCGCGGCGAGCGGGATGTCCTGATCCGCCGAGCCGGTCCGGAACGGCCCGTCGTGCTCCGGCACGGCGGGCCGTTCTCCGTCCACCGGCGCGAAGCCTGAGCGCGTCGCACCGGCCGCTCCCGGCAGAGCGCGGCTACCCTCGAACCGATGTCCCTCCCGCCCGACGACCGTCAGCAGCCCGACCCGTCCGACCCGTCCCGTGAACCGCGCCACGCGGCTCCCGTGACGGCCGGGGTCAGCCCGGGCAGCACCTTCGCGCCCATCAGCCTGCGACCGGCGGTCGACGTCGACGCCGTGCACCAGCGTCTGCGCGACCTCGGTCAGAGCCGCAGCACCGAGGCGCTCGCGGAACGCGCCGAACTCCTCCGCCTGCTCGGCCGCCTCGACGAGTCACTCGTCGTCGCGGAGGAGGTCTTCCGCCTCGCGATGTTCACGGGCGAGCGCCAGGACAAGGTCGCCGCCCGGATCCGGCGCGCGCACATCCTGCACGACCTGGGTCGCCACGAGCGTGCCGCGACCGAGGCCGCTCTGGCCCGCGACACCGCCGCGACCGAGGAGTGGCCGGAGCTCGAGGGTGCCGCCGCCGAGATCGAGGGGTGGTCGCTGTTCGAGAACGACCGCTTCGAAGAGGCCCGCGCCGCACTGTCCCGCGCCTACCAGGCGTTCCGCCAGGCCGGTGCCCCGTCCGAGCGCACCGACGCCCTGCGCACCGCGGTCGAGGCGGCGATGCGTGCCTCGATCACGCACCCCGCCGAACCCGCTGACAAGCCGCGGACGGCCCGCGAGGTCGCCGCCCGCCGTGCCGAGGACGACGAACCGACCATGCGCGTCGCCGAGCCGGTCAAGCAGGTCCCGCCGATCCGCCGCCGGGTGCTCGGGGCGCCGGACGCCGCGCGCACCGAGGCCGACGACATCTGGGGACGGATCGCCGCGCGGGCAGCCAAGAAGGGCCAGGCCGACCCCCGCGCCGACCAGTGACCGCACTCGAGACGGTCCGTTCCCGAGCCGAGGCACTCATCACCGAACACCTCGGCGCGGGCTCGTGGGCCTTCGGGTTCGACCACGCGAAGACCCGCGCAGGACAGTGCGACTTCGCCCGGAAGCGCATCACCGTCAGCCGGCACCTGGCGACACGGTTCTCGGACGACGACGTCGAGCAGGTCCTGCTGCACGAGGTCGCGCACGCCCTCGCCGGAGCACGTGCGGGCCACGGCCCGAAGTGGAAGCGGACCGCGTCCGCCATCGGGTACACGGGTTCGCGGCTGCACGACGGCCCGATCGCCAGCGAGCTCGCACCGTGGATCGGGACCTGCCCCGCCGGACACGAGCACTTCCGCTACCGGACGCCCACCCGCCAGCTCGCCTGTGCCCGGTGCTCCCGCCGGTTCGATCCCCGCAACGCCATCGTCTGGCGGCGCCGGAGCGAGGCTGACACCCCGTCGACAGTGGCCTCGACTACCGCATGAGTCCGTCCGCGCGCGGAGGCGCGCCGGTAACCCGTTAGCCTGGACGGATGCACACGGGGCAGCACATCCGCACGGACGCCGGATCCACCTGGTTCTTCGACGCCGGTCGGATCGCCCTGGACTTCGCGCACACCGGTGGGTTCGCCGACGACCCGGACGGCCGACGCCCTCGATCGCAGCTCGGTGAGCTGCTCGCGAGCCCGGCGGACCTGGACGAGTGGCTCAGCGACCACACCGAACCGATCGACGTCGGGGCGAGCGCGCGCGAGCTGCAGGACGCACGCGCGCTCCGCGCGGCGATCGCCCGACTCGCCGTCGCCGCGGCCCCCGGCCCGGCGACCACCGCGGCCGAGCGCACCGCCGTCGCGGCGGGCCTTCGTGCCGGGACCGGCCGCACGCGCCCCGCGCCCGACGACATCGACACCGTCAACCTGTTCGCCGCCCTGCCGGACGTGCCCCCGAGCCTCCCGGGTGGCCGACGCCGTGCCGGAGCGAACCGTGTCCGCTTGGCCCAGGCACTGTCCAGCGTCGCGCGCGACGCCGTCGCGCTGTTCACCGAGGTCGGCTTCGACGACGTCGAGGCCGACGGCCGACCGACGCGTCTGAGCCGCTGCTCGGCCGACGACTGCACGCTGGTCTTCTACGACTCCTCGCGGGGCGGGACGCGTCGCTGGTGCTCGATGCAGCGGTGCGGGAACCGCGCCAAGGTCCGTGCGCACCGCGCTCGGCGCGCGGCGGTCTGAACCACCCTCCAGCCAGCCGACAAGGCACCGCGAAGAAAAAGATTCGGTGCGCCGAATTCTCTGGCATGCTGGGTCCCGTGACCGACACCGCCGCAGCCAGGACCACCGAGGAACCCACGGGTACCCCGAGGCGCCGCGCCGCCGGCCTCACCCTGCTCGGCCCGGCGTTCGTCGCGGCCATCGCCTACGTCGACCCCGGCAACGTGGCGGCCAACCTCACCGCCGGGGCGAAGTACGGCTACCTGCTCCTCTGGGTCCTGGTCGCCGCGAACGCGAGCGCGGTCGTCGTGCAGTACCTGTCCGCCAAGCTCGGCGTCGTCACGGGCAAGTCCCTGCCGGAGCACCTCGGCCTGCGGATGCGTCGCACCCCGAGGCTGCTGTTCTGGGGGCAGGCCGAGATCGTCGCGGCCGCGACCGACATCGCCGAGGTGATCGGCGGCGCACTCGCCCTGCACCTGCTCTTCGGCCTGCCGCTCGTCGCCGGTGGGCTCATCACGGGCGTGGTCTCGATGCTCCTGCTGACCCTGCACAGCCGCCGCGGGACCCGCACCTTCGAAGCCGTCGTCACGGCGATGCTCGCGATCCTGACCGTCGGCTTCTGCGCCGGACTGCTCTTCGCGCAGGTCTCCCCCGCCGAGCTCGTCAGCGGCCTCGTGCCGCGGTTCGAGGGCTCCGAGTCGGTGATGCTCGCGGCGTCGATGCTCGGCGCGACGGTCATGCCGCACGCGGTCTACCTGCACTCGGCGCTCGCCCGCGACCGGCACGGCGACGTGCCCGCCGGCCCCGAGCGCCGTCGCGTGCTCGTCGCGACCCGGTGGGACGTCGGCCTCGCGCTGGTGGTCGCCGGCGGCGTGAACATCTGCATGCTCGTCCTGGCCGCGGCGACCCTGCCCGGCGTCGCCGGCACCGACTCGATCCCCGGTGCCCAGCGGGCGATCGCCGACCACGTCGGGCCCGTCGTCGGGGTGCTGTTCGCGGTGGGGCTGCTGGCGTCGGGGCTGGCCTCGACCTCGGTCGGCTGCATGGCCGGCGCCGAGATCATGAAGGGGCTGCTGCACGTCCGGATCCCGCTCGTGGCACGGCGCGTGATCACCCTGGTGCCGGCGATCGTGCTGCTCGCGATCGGTGCCGACGCGACGATGCTGCTGGTGGTGAGCCAGGTGGTGCTGAGCTTCGGGATCGCCTTCGCGATCGTCCCGTTGGTCGTCTACACGTCGCGCCGCAGCATCATGGGCACGGACGTGAACGCCGCGACCACCCGCGTGGTGGCGTGGGTGATCGCGGCGGTCATCGTGGCGCTCAACGTCGCGCTGATCGTGCTCACGGTGACGCAGTGAGCGCCGGGACGCTGGTCGTCACTCGACGACCGTGACGTCCTTCCAGAACGCGACGTAGCCCGAGTAGTCCTTGCCGACGCGGTCGAACGACGACGGGATCGGCGTCGGGTAGGACCACGCGCGGTCCTGCAGCGCCTGTCCGTCCACGTTCACCGTGAAGTACTGGGTGTCGCCCTTCCACGGGCAGTGGTACTGGGTGGGGCTCTCGGTGAACAGCTCGGACTTCACGCTCGACGGCGGGAAGTACCAGTTGCCCTCGATCTTGATGAGGTCCTCTTCCGGGGCCTCCGCGATCACCGTGTCGCCGACGACTGCCTTCATGCGTTGCTCCTTCGCTCGCTGGTGCCGGACGGCCTGGACGGCGCTCCGGTCCCTGTCCGCCCGAACGCTACGCCCGGCCCCGCGATTCCCGCAGGACGACCAGTTCCGGTCCGACGGCGAGCGCCGCGTGCACCGGCTCGCGACCGAGGACGGCCGCGCTCTCGGAGGCCGTGACCAGGTGCTTCACCGCGCGCCGGAGCCCGGTGTACGCCGCGCAGGCCGCGGCGGCCTCCGGTGAGGTGTGGTCGATCCCGACCGCGGCGAGCGCGTCGACGACGGCGCCGGCGGCGAGCAGGTCCTCGACGGCGAAGTCGGGTGCGTCGGGCACGTCGACGGTCTCGCCCGCGGCCTCGGCCGCGTCGTCCAGCGCTCCGGGATGGTGCAGCCCGGCGGCGACGACCGCGACGACGCACCGGTCGCCACGATCGGCCTGGAGGCCCGTCACCCGTTCCGCGATCGCACTCGCGTTGCCGAGGTGGCCGAGCACGACCTCCGGACCGTCCGGCAGCTGGGCGGTCGCGTTCCGCAACGCGCGGCGCTGCGCCGCCGCGTCCGGCGAGCTCGGCAGGACGTCCACCCAGACGACGAGGTGTGCGCCGTGGGCGATGCGTGCCGCACCACCGGTGCCCCACGCGAACCGGACCTGGTACTGCTCCTGGGTGCGTTCTGCCACGTCCGTCACGATAGCCGTCCGGGCGATGCTGTCCCTCTCCACAGGGTGGCCGTCCCGACAGGCTCCACCATGGTCGACGACCGTAGGATGCACTTCCATGGAGATCGCCCCCGCGCCCACCCTGACCGGCGACCGTGTGACGCTCGAGCCCCTCGCGCAGGAGCACGCGGAAGACCTGCGGGCAGCGGTGACGGACGGCGATCTGTGGCGCACCTGGTACACCTCGGTCCCCGCGCCGGCCCAGGTCGAGGACGAGATCGACCGGCGCCTCGCCGAGCACGAGGCCGGCCGCATGGTGCCCTTCGCGGTGCGTGACCGTCCGACCGGCCGTGTGGTGGGCTCGACGACCTTCATGAACATCGACGCGGGCAACCGGCACGTCGAGATCGGCAGCACGTTCCTGGCGAAGTCGGCGCAGCGGTCGGGCATCAACACCGAGGCGAAGCTGCTGATGCTGTCCCACGCGTTCGAGGCCTGGCAGTGCATCGCGGTGGAGTTCCGCACGCACTGGCACAACCACCAGTCCCGCGCCGCGATCGCCGGTCTGGGCGCGAAGCAGGACGGCGTGCTGCGGAACCACTCGATCGGTCGCGACGGCACGCTCCGCGACACCGTGGTGTTCTCGATCATCGCCTCGGAGTGGCCGGCGGTCCGGCTGTCCCTGGCCGAGCGGCTCCGGCGGCACGACCGCGCGGAGGGGTCGCGCCGCCGGTCCGCCCGGCACGCCTGACCGTCAGAGCGTGTGACGGACCGTCCGGTCGCCGAGCGGCTGGACCGGACGTGCGTTCTCGACGTGCGCTGCCTCGAGGTCGGCGAGCTGGTCGGCGCCGAGCTCGATCGGGTCCTCGAGCACGATCCACCGCACACCCTCGGTGCACGGCGGCGTGGTGAGCGAGCCCTCGTAGGTCGCGAAGGAGCGCGATGCGGGCAGCATCGCCTCGACGTCCACCGTGCTCTCCGGGCCGGCACCCGCCGTCGCCCCGGCGAGGTAGCTCTCGTAGGCGGGGTTGTGCGCGCCCCGCTCGGCGAGGACCCCGACGACGGTCAGGGCCCCGCGGTCGTCGGCGTGCACGAAGTGGAACTCCGCGTCGGCCGGGTCACCGTCGACGGTGTGCTCCGACCCCGCGTGGAAGTGCATCTGCACCAGGTCGAGGTCCGCGCCGGCGATGGTCGTCGAGGCACCGTCGCCGGCGGTGAACTGCACGGTGTGCCCGTTGTCCGCCGTCAGACCCCGGACGGCGCCCGTGCCCACGAGGTCGAGGTCGGCGCCGCCGCGGGCGGCCGGGAGGTCGATCGGGGACTGCTGGTCGCCGGTGCCGCACGTGCCGTACTCGTCGGTGAGACCACCCCAGTGCTGCGGGGCACCCGCTCCCTCGTACGACCACGACGTGCCGGCGTCGTGCGCGTCGGCCTCGGGAGGCGTTCCGGCCGCGCAGCCGGCGAGGACGAGGAGGACGGCGGGAGCGGCGAGCAGGGGGAGGCGGGGGTGAGTGGATCGCATGCTGTAGACACTCACATACTCGTATTTCACATTTGCCGAGAGCGGCCGTCGCCCGCGAGCGTAGGGTCCTGGGCATGCACGTCGGTATCCGGATCGTCCTCGATGCGCCGGTCGACGCCGTGCGCGATGCCCTGCTGTCCCCGTCCGTGATGGTCGCGGTGACGAAGCCGTTCCTGGTGTACCGCTCGCGCAGCCCCGAGGGGTTCCCCGAGCGGTGGGAACCGGGGCACCCGCACCCGATCACCGCGAGTGCGTTCGGCCTCGTGCCGAGCGGCGACACGCACGTCGACCTCGACCTGTACGAGATCGACGGCGTCCCCGTGCAGCGTGACAACGGCGGCGGCACGAGCGGGCTGTTCGGCCGCATGACGATGCGCCACCGGATGGCGGTCGTGCCGGCTCACGGCGACCGGACGCTGCTCATCGACCGCCTGACCTACCGGATGCGGCCGTGGCCCCTCGGCGCACTGCTGTGGCCGGGGATGTGGGTCATCTGGCAGTGGCGGGCGTACCGGATGCGTGCGCTCGCGCCCACCTGGCGGACGGATGCTGCCTGACCGAGGCGAGTCGGGCCTCCCGTCCACCGCGGAGCGGGCGTAGCCTCGACCACGTGAGCCAGACGCGCCCCCAGGAGCCGACGACCGACGACCGTGTGCGCAGCACGCTGGCGACCGTGGACTGGCGGCGCATGACGTTCGACCTGTACCGCCGCGTCCGCGCGACGCCCGATCCCCAGACGGCGCACGCGCTGTGGCGGGAGACCCGCGACGCGATGTTCGCGGAACACCCCGCGTCGCCGCTCCTGGACGAGGACGCCCGCGACTTCGAGTCGCTGCCCGTGCCGGACTACGACCCCGCCTGGCGGTTCCAGGTGCGCATCGAACCCGCCGAGCCCGCCGAGTTCGACTACGAGACCGGCACCGACGGCACCGTGCACTTCGACCGCCTCGGCGTCGTGACGGTCCCGGGCGTCGGCACGCTCGACGTCTGGTCGCACGGCGGCTACGCGGGCGGGCTGTTCGTCCCCGTGAAGGACTCCAGCGCCGGCAAGGCCCGTGGCACGTACGGCGGCGGACGCTACCTGCTCGACACGATCAAGGGCTCGGACCTGGGCGGCGACGACGCCGACTCGCTCGTGCTGGACTTCAACTTCGCGTACAACCCGTCGTGCGCGTACGACCCGGCGTGGGCGTGCCCGCTCGCGCCTCCCGGCAACACCGTGCCGGTGCCGATCCCGGTCGGCGAGCAGTACGACTTCTAGGGTGGAACGCATGGCAGGACTGGTCGCACTCGACGCCGGCGGACGCGTGCCGCCCTTCGAGCAGGTCCGCTCACAGATCGCGGCGCAGATCGGCGCGGGGTACCTCGTCGACGGCGAACGGCTGCCGAGCGTGCGGGGGCTGGCCGACGAGCTCGGGCTGGCGGCCGGCACGGTCGCGAAGGCCTACCAGCTGCTCGAGGAGGCCGGGCTCGTGCACACCGCGCGTGGTGCCGGTACTCGGGTGGTGCGGCCGGCCGAGGTGCCGGACGCCGTGGCCGACGCCGCACGTGCGCTCGCAGCCGCTGCCCGCGCGGCGGGTCTGTCGGCCGACCAGGCGGCCACCGCGCTCAAGGACGCCTGGCCCGCGTAGCGCCGGGCTTCGAGGCGTACCTGGTGCTTCCGGGCGTACCTGGTCGGAAGTTCCGGCCCGGTACGCCCGATTCGACTTTCCATCGCGGGCGTTCTGGGAAGGAACCCGCGCTCAGCAGTGCTCGAAGACGTAGGCGTCGTCGGTCGGCGTGACCAGGTCGCGGTCGCGCAGGATCGTCATCGCCGGGCGGCTCTTCAGCTTGCAGACCGACCCCCAGGAGCGCTCGAGGGTGTCCGCGTACTCGATGTCGATGACCCGCTTGCCGTAGGCCTTCGTGTACGCCGAGCACTCCCGGTACTGCACGCACTCCTCGGCGACGACGAAGTCGAACCCGGTCTGCTTCCGGCCGGAGGCCCCGAGCTGCGGCGTGTTCTTCTGCCCGACGGCCAGGCCGTGGCGGTGCCCGGTGTCGACGAGTGACTTCGCCAGCGCGAGGTTGCCGGCGCGCGTGAGCCGCTTCCCGCTCCGGGTCCACGAGTCGAGGTTGTCGAACTCGACCGCGTCGAACCCGCGGTCGCCGCAGCGGGCGATGGACTTCGCGAGCACCTTCGTGATGAGCGCGCGCTTCGCCGCCGTCCGGGTGTCGAGGAGCATCTCGTCCGGCCAACCCGGGTCGGACACCGGCTTGCCGGCCCGGTCGCGCAGGATCGCCGACGGGTACGACCCCGTCCACGTGCGGGCGGACTCGGGCTGCGTCTGGAACCCGTTGACGTAGCAGATGTCGTACTTGCCCTTCGCGGGCTTGGCGGTGCTGTCCCGCTCGACGATCGTCACACCGGACGGCTGCGTGTAGGAGCCGCCGAGCTGGTAGTCCGGGCGCCCGGAGGTCGGCAGGTTGCGGTAGCTCGCCGCAGCGCTGGTCGGAGCAGCCTCGGCGCAGCCGGCCGTGCCGAGGACGGCCACCAGGGCCATCGCGGTGGTGATCAGGACGGTTCGCGTACGCACCCGGGAATCCTCGCATGCGCACGGCGAACGGACCGGTCCTGGGTTCTGCGGGGTGCACACGCTATGCTGGTGGTACTCGAGACGCCGATCGTCTCGTGCGTCGTACGGACGCCCCGAACTCCCGACCACGTTCCACTGATCCTCTGGTCGATGATCGAGCACCTCCCGAAGGTGCCCAGGCTTCTCTGCTGCGGCGACTGCGCCAGCCACCTCTGTTGGCGCGCATCCCGCCCGCGCGCTGCCTCAGAGCGCGCCCACAGCCGGTCTCATCCGGCTCGAAAGGTCACCATGACCACCAATGACCTCCGTTTCTCCGACCTGGGCGTCCCCGCGCCGATGGTCGCCGTCCTCGCCGACCAGGGCAAGGAGACCGCGTTCCCGATCCAGGAGGACACGCTCCCCGACTCCCTGCAGGGCAAGGACGTCCTCGGCCGTGGCCGCACCGGCTCCGGCAAGACGATCGCGTTCGCGATCCCGCTCGTCGCCCGTCTCGCCGCCAGTGGCCGCAAGCGCCGTGCCGGCCGCCCCCGTGCCCTGGTGCTCGCCCCGACCCGTGAGCTCGCGACCCAGATCGACGTCGCCCTCGCTCCGCTCGCGAAGGCCATGGGCCTGAACACCACGACCGTCTTCGGTGGCGTCGGACAGGGCCGTCAGGTCGACGCCCTGCGCGGCGGCGTGGACGTCGTCGTGGCCTGCCCGGGTCGCCTCGCCGACCTCATGCAGCAGGGCCACGTCAACCTCGGTGACATCGAGGTGACCGTCCTCGACGAGGCCGACCACATGGCCGACATGGGCTTCCTGCCCGGCGTGACCAAGATCATGCAGGCGACGCCCGAGCAGGGGCAGCGTCTGCTGTTCTCCGCCACGCTCGACAACGGCGTGGACAAGCTCGTCAAGAAGTTCCTGCACAACCCGGTGATGCACTCCGTCGACGAGGCGAACAGCCCCGTCGAGGCGATGACCCACCACCTGTTCGAGGTCGCCGACGCCGACGCGAAGAAGCACCTCGTGAGCACCCTCGCCTCGGGCAACGGTCGCCGCATCCTCTTCATGCGCACCAAGCACCACGCCAAGCGCCTCGCCAAGCAGCTCAGCAGCCAGGGGATCCCGGCCGTCGACCTGCAGGGCAACCTGTCGCAGGGCGCCCGTGAGCGGAACCTGGCGAAGTTCTCGTCCGGCGAGGCCCTCGTCCTCGTCGCCACCGACGTCGCCGCCCGTGGTGTGCACGTCGACAACGTCGAGCTCGTCGTGCACGTCGACCCGCCCACCGAGCACAAGGCGTACCTGCACCGCTCGGGCCGTACCGCCCGTGCCGGTTCGTCCGGTGACGTCGTCACGGTGACGATGCCCGCCGAGCGTCGCGACGTCGCGCAGATGATGCGTGCCGCCGCGATCAAGGTCACCCCGCAGCAGGTCACCGCGACCTCCCCGGCGGTCACCACGCTCGTCGGCGAGATCGCCCCGATCCGCCACGTCGCCGAGGACCAGCCCGCGCAGCAGCAGCGTCAGCCGAAGCAGCGCTCCGCCGACTCCGCCGGTGACCGTGGTCGTCGTGGTCGCGGCGGCCGTCCGGGAGGCTCGGGTCAGCCCGCGCGCTCCGGCTCGGCTTCCGAGTCCGCCGGTTCGGCCGGGGGCCGTCAGGGCCGTCCGGCTCGCGGCGCACGTTCCGAGGGCACCGGGCGCTCCGCCGCAGCGGGCGCGGGCTCGACGGGTGGTCGCCGCAGCGGCGGCAGCCGTCGCGCCGGCAGCGACACCGTGCGCGGTGGGTCCTCTGCCGTCTGGTCCTCGGACGGTGGCTACGCCGCGGGCCGTGGAGCCGGCCAGGAGTCGGGCGGGGGCCGTCGTGGCTCGTCGCGCCGTGCCTCCCGTCCGGCCGGCGCTGCCGACCGCCACTGACCTGTCGACCCGGCCCGCGCTGACCAGCGGGGGACAACCTTGGGGGCGCCTGCGAAGCGGACGCCCCCGAGGCGTAGGTTCTCCTTCACCGGATGCCGCGCGAGCGGCTGACGGGGAAACGTCCGCTGTTGGAAGGAGTGCCTATGGCTGGGATCGAAGACATCAAGAACGCCGCTGAGAAGGCGGCAGGCAAGGTCAAGGAGGCCGTCGGGAACGCGACGGACAACGACCACCTCAAGGCTGAGGGCAAGACCGATCAGGTCAAGGCCGACACCAAGCAGGCGGGTACGAACGTCAAGGACGCCGCTTCCGGCGTCGCCGACAGCCTCAAGAGCGACCGCGACACGAAGTAACAAGCCGGTCAAGCACCGCGCTGCGAAGCCCCCGGATCCGATCGGATCCGGGGGCTTCGTCGTGTTCGGGGGGCTCCGTCGTGTTCGGGAACCGAGCCGGTCGCTACATGAGCGCGCCGACCGACGCGAGGCCCGCGCGCAGCAGGGCGCCGCGGCCACCCTCCATGTCGTCGGCGACGCCGTCCGACGCGGCTTCCATCGGGGTCATCCAGGTGAGCTCGAGGGCGTCCTGCCGGGGCTCGCACGTGCCGGTGACCGGAACGACGTAGGCCAGCGAGATCGCGTGCTGTCGCTCGTCGGTGTAGACCGAGGCGCCGGGCAGCGGGAAGTACTCGGCCACGGTGAACGGCGTCGGGCTCGACGGCAGCTGCGGGAACGCCATCGGGCCGAGGTCCTTCTCGAGGTGACGGAAGAGCGCCGTGCGGATGGACTCGCCGAACATCACGCGACCGGACACCAGGGTGCGGACGATCGAGCCGCTCGGGGCCACACGCAGCAGCACTCCGACCTCGGTCACGACGCCGAGCCCGTCGGTACGGACGGGGATCGCCTCGACGTAGCAGATGGGGAGTCGACGACGCGCGTTGGCGAGTTCCTCGTCGGACAGCCAGCCGGAGTCGGGGTCGGGGGTTTGCAACGAGGCCATGCACCGTGTCTACCAGGGACGGCGTCGAGTTCGGCGGAAGGCGCGGGACTTGGGGATGGTTAGCGTTGTCCACATGATTGATGCAGACCTGGTGCAGTGGACCCGTCCCGCGGAGGAACGCGCAGGGACACCGCTGCTCGTGACCATGCACGGGGTGGGGTCGAACGAACGCGACCTGCTCGGACTCGCCCCCGCGCTGCCGGCGGCCTGGACGATGGCGTCCCTGCGGGCACCGATGCCGTGGGGCCAGGGGTTCAGCTGGTACCCGCTCGGGACGCCGGGCTCCCCCGCACTCGAGCCCGTCGACACCGCCGTCGCCGAGGTGCTCGCGTGGGTCGACTCCGTCGCCGCCGACCACCCGCGGATCGGGCTGCTCGGGTTCTCGCAGGGCGGGTCGATGGCGCTGCAGCTGCTGCGCGCACGGCCCGCGGCGTTCGCGTTCGCGGTGTCGCTGTCCGGGTTCGTCGTGCCGGGGGTGACGGATGGGCGTGACGAGACCGTCGCCGCCGTCCGGCCGCGGGTGTTCCTCGGGCACGGCGACCTCGACCCGGTGATCCCGGCGGAGGCCACCGCGCGGACGCAGGCGTGGGCGGCGGCGAACACCACCGTGACGGACCGGGCGTACGCGGGGCTGCCGCACGCGGTGTCGGTAGCGGAGCTGTCGGACGTCGCGGCGTTCATCGACGGCGCGTAGGCGCGGGGCGCGCTTGGTGAGCAGAAAAGGTCGAGTCCAGGCGTGCGGACTCGACCTTTTCTGCTCGCGATGCGCGGGGGGTCAGCCCTGGCGACGACGGACGGGAGGCACGGTGCGGGCTGGCACCGTGCCTCCTGTCCGTCAGTCGGCGAGGATCTGCAGCAGGTCCTTGCGGAGCTGGTCGACCTTGGCGGTGGCGGCCTTGGCCTGGTCCTCCGTCGCGGTCGTCCGGTACATCTGCAGGACGCCCATGGTCTTCCGGAGCGCTTCGAAGAACTCGCGCTGCGCGTCCGGGATCCCGGGGGCCGCGTCGAGTGCCGCGGCGATCTCGTCGGCCTTCGCCTCAGCCTCGGCCTTGCCGGCGTCGGTGAGCTCGAAGAGGGTCTTGCGGCCGTCGCCCGACGAGACCACGAGGTCTTCGTCGACGAGCTGCTGGAGCGTCGGGTAGACCGAGCCGGGGCTCGGCTTCCAGGCGCCGCCGGTGCGTTCGGCGATGGTCTTGATCACGGCGTAGCCGTTCTGCGGCCCCTCGGCCAGCAGGCCGAGGATCGCGAGGCGGACGTCACCGCGGCGGCGGCGTTCACGACCGAAGCCGGGTCCGCCGAAGCCACCGAAGCCGGGGCCGAAGCCCATGCCCGGCCCGAAGCCCGGGCCGAAGCCACGGCCGCCTCGGCCGCCGTGCTCGTGGTCACCGCGGTCGCGGCCGGGGAAACCGGCGCCGTGGTGCTGCCGCGCGCCGCCGAAACGGGGGCCGCGCGGGTGGTGGTTGCTGTCGTTGTCGTTGTGCATGGGGCGCATGGTGCGTCCTTCCTTGTTGCTGAGTCGGCTCGCGATCGGTCTGACTGGTTTCGTCTTCGTCGTATCGCGATGTGTTTACGATAGATCGCTAACTATCGTCTTGTCAAGGAGTATTCCCCGCTCGGCCTGCTGTCGGTGGTGGCGGGCAGGATGGGCGGACCATGACGGACGTCTTCGAGCGCTTCTCCCCCGCGACCGCGGAGTGGTTCCGTGGTGCGTTCGACGCCCCCACTCCGGCACAGGCGGGCGCGTGGGACGCCATCTCGACGGGGCAGCACGCACTCGTCATCGCGCCGACCGGTTCCGGCAAGACCCTGGCCTCGTTCCTGTGGTCGATCGACCGGCTCATCAGCGCGACCGACCGGCCCCCGGCCAAGCAGCGCACGCGGGTCCTGTACGTCTCGCCGCTCAAGGCCCTCGGCGTCGACGTCGAGCGGAACCTGCGCAGCCCGCTCGTCGGCATCACGCAGACGGCCAGGAGGCTCGGTACCGAACCACCAGAGGTCACCGTCGGGGTGCGAAGTGGCGACACCCCGTCGTCGGACCGGCAGAAGCTGCTCCGCCAGCCGCCGGACATCCTCATCACGACGCCCGAGTCGCTGTACCTCATGCTCACCTCGCAGGCGCGCGAGACCCTGGTCAACGTCGACACCGTCATCGTGGACGAGGTGCACGCGGTCGCCTCGACCAAGCGCGGAGCGCACCTGGCCGTCTCGCTCGAACGGCTCGACGACCTGCTCGACAAGCCGGTGCAGCGCATCGGGCTGTCCGCCACGGTCCGGCCGCCGGAAGAGGTCGCCCGGTTCCTCGGCGGCCGTGCGCCGGTGACGATCATCGCCCCGCCGGCGCAGAAGACCTTCGACCTGCGCGTGGTCGTGCCGGTCGACGACATGGCCGAGCTCGGTGCTCCGCCGGTCGGTGCGGACGCGTCCGATGCGCCCGCGAACGGCTCGATCTGGCCGCACGTCGAAGAGCGTGTGGTCGACCTCATCGAGGAGCACCGGTCGACGATCGTGTTCGCGAACTCGCGGCGACTGGCCGAGCGCCTCACCGCGCGGCTGAACGAGATCCACGAAGAGCGCGTCCTCGCCGCGGCGGCTCCGGCTTCGGCCGCGGAGGGCGATGCGCTGGTGCCGGCGGGTGTCTCGCCGGCCGACGACGGACTGCCGGTGGCGCGGGGTCGCCCGCAGTCGCCCGCCCGGACCTCGGCGCATGCGGTCGCACCCCAGGGCACGAAGCGGCCGCCGGCGCAGATGATCGGCGCGTCCGGGCAGACCGGTGGCGGCGGCTCCGACACTGCAGTGCCCGTGCTCGCCCGCGCCCACCACGGCTCGGTGTCGAAGGACCAGCGCGCCATCATCGAGGACGACCTGAAGTCCGGTCGGCTGCGGTGCGTCGTCGCGACGAGTTCGCTCGAGCTCGGCATCGACATGGGCGAGGTCGACCTCGTCGTCCAGGTCGAGGCGCCGCCCTCGGTCGCGAGCGGTCTGCAGCGCGTCGGGCGTGCCGGGCACCAGGTGGGCGAGATCTCCCGCGGAGTGCTGTTCCCGAAGCACCGCGCCGACCTCGTCAACAGTGCGGTCACGGTCGAACGGATGGTCTCGGGGCAGATCGAGTCGATCTCGGTGCCGGCGAACCCCCTCGACGTGCTGGCGCAGCACACCGTCGCCGCGGGAGCGATCGACACCGTCGACGTCGAGCACTGGTTCGAGCTGGTCCGGCGGAGCGCTCCGTTCAGCGGGCTGCCCCGCTCGGCGTTCGACGCCACGCTCGACCTGATCACCGGGCGGTACCCGAGCGACGAGTTCGCCGAACTCCGCCCGCGGCTGGTGTGGGACCGCGTGCACGGCACCCTGACCGGACGCCCCGGCGCCCAGCGGCTCGCGGTGACGAGCGGCGGCACGATCCCGGACCGCGGCATGTTCGGCGTGTTCATGGTCGGCGAGAAGGCCTCCCGGGTCGGCGAGCTCGACGAGGAGATGGTCTACGAGTCCCGCGTCGGCGACGTCTTCGCCCTCGGAGCCACGAGCTGGCGGATCGAGGAGATCACCCACGACCGGGTCATCGTGAGCCCGGCGTTCGGACAGCCCGGTCGGGTGCCGTTCTGGAAGGGCGACGGCATCGGCCGCCCCGCCGAACTCGGTCGCGCGACGGGGGCGTTCGTGCGCGAGGTCGAGGGTGCCTCGGACGACGACGCCCGCGCCCGGGTCGCCGCCGGCGGCCTCGACGAGCGTGCCGTCACGAACCTGCTGACCTTCCTGCGCGACCAGCGGGCGGCCACCGGCCACGTGCCGAACGACACGACGCTCGTGGTCGAGCGCTTCCGCGACGAACTCGGCGACTGGCGGCTCATCCTGCACTCGCCGTACGGCATGCAGGTGCACGCGCCGTGGGCCCTGGCGGTCGCGGCGCGGCTGCGTGAACGCCACGGCATCGACGGCGACGCGATGGCCGCCGACGACGGCATCGTGGTGCGCATCCCCGAGACCGACGCCGAACCGCCGGGCGCCGACCTGTTCGTGTTCGAGCGCGACGACCTCGAGGCGCTCGTCACGGACGAGGTCGGTGGCTCGGCGCTGTTCGCCGCGCGGTTCCGCGAGTGTGCGGCGCGCGCCCTGCTGCTGCCCCGTCGGAACCCCGGGCAGCGATCGCCCCTGTGGCAGCAGCGGCAGCGGGCCTCGCAGCTGCTCGAGGTGGCCCGGAAGTACCCGTCGTTCCCGATCGTGCTCGAGACCGTGCGCGAAGTGCTGCAGGACGTCTACGACGTGCCCGCCCTGCTCGGCATCGCCGACGAGATCGCCGGCCGCCGCATCCGCCTGGTCGAGACCGAGACCGAGACGCCGTCCCCGTTCGCCCGTTCGATCCTGTTCGGGTACGTCGCCGCGTTCATGTACGAGGGCGACTCCCCGCTCGCCGAGCGCCGGGCCGCGGCACTGTCGCTCGACTCGACGCTGCTCGGCGAACTGCTCGGCCGCGCCGAACTGCGGGAGCTGCTCGACCCGGCGGTCATCGCCTCGGTCGAACAGGACCTGCAGCGGCTGTCGCCGGACCGCCGGGCGCGCGACGCCGAGGGGCTGGTCGACGTGCTGCGGCTCGTCGGCGCGCTCGACCTCGACGAAGCCGTCGACCGGAGCTGGTTGGCGGCGTCGGACGACCGCTCCGCCGCTGCGACCGAGGTGCAGACCGTGCTCACCGCGCTCGAGCGCGACCGCCGTGTCCTGTCGTTCTCACACGCCGGGTCCACCCGCTGGGCCGTCATCGAGGACGCCTCGCGCCTGCGCGACGCCCTCGGGGTCCCGCTGCCGATCGGCGTGCCGACCGCGTTCGTCGAACCCGTCGCAGACCCGCTCGGTGACCTGGTCGGCCGCTACGCCCGGTCGCACGGGCCGTTCTCGGCGCAGGAGGCCGCGGGTCGCCTCGGCCTCGGGGTCGCCGTCGTGCAGGACACCCTGCGCCGTCTGGTCGCCGACCGGCGTGTGGTCGAAGGCGAGTTCCGCCCGGATCGGCAGGGCGCCGAGTGGTGCGACGCCGAGGTCCTGCGCCGGATCCGCACGAAGTCCCTCGCCGCGCTCCGCCACGAGGTCGAGCCGGTGTCGCCGGACACGCTCGCGCGCTTCCTGCCCGCCTGGCAGCACGTGCAGACCCCCGGCACCCGCGGCGGCCTGCGCGGGGTCGACGGGGTCCTGCAGGTGATCGACCAGCTCGCCGGCGTCGCCCTGCCCGCCAGCGCCTGGGAGACCCTGGTGCTGCCCGCGCGGGTGACCGACTACTCCACGAACATGCTCGACGAGCTCACCGCCACCGGCGAGGTCCTGTGGTCCGGCGGCGGGACCCTGCCCGGCAACGACGGGTGGGTGCGCCTGCACCTCGCCGAGACGGCGTCGACGACGCTCGCCGAGCCCTCCGGCGACGAGACCACCGAGCTGCAGCGCGACGTGCTCGGTGCCCTGGCCGGCGGCGGCGCGTACTTCTTCCGCCAGCTCGGGCAGGCCGTCGGCAGCACCGACGACCCGGCCCTGACGACGGCGCTGTGGGACCTCGTCTGGGCCGGACAGATCACGAACGACACGTTCGCTCCGCTGCGCTCGATGCTCGGCGGCAAGGCGAAGAGCAGCAGCGCCCCGCGGGCTCGTGCGTACCGCGGGCGCCGCCGTCCGACGATGCCGACGCAGTCCGGCCCGCCGTCCGTCGGTGGCCGCTGGTCCCTGCTCCCCCTGGCCGAGTCCGACTCGACCGTGCGGGCCGCCGCGACCGCCGAACAGCTGCTCGAGCGCTACGGGGTCGTCACCCGCGGGGCCGTCCAGGTCGAGGGGGTCCGAGGTGGGTTCGCCGGTGTGTACCGAGTGCTCTCGCGGTTCGAGGAGTCCGGGCGGGCGCGCCGCGGCTACTTCATCGAGGGGCTCGGGGCCGCACAGTTCGCCACGGGTCCGACCATCGACCGGCTGCGGACCTACGCCCGTGACCTCGACGACGACGAGCGCGTCGACCCGGACCGGAAGCGCGAGGCACTGACCCTGGCCGCGACCGACCCCGCGAACCCGTACGGGGCGTCGCTGCCCTGGCCGTCCGACGACCGCGCGGCGGACGACACGGACGTCACGGGCGCCGACGTCGCTGCTGTCGCTGCGGCTGCGCAGAAGGCCCCGGCACCGGCCACCACCGGCGCGCGCGGCCACCGGCCCGGGCGCAAGGCCGGAGCACTCGTCACCACCGTCGACGGCCGGCTCGCGGTGTACGTCGAGCGGGGCGGCAAGTCGGTGCTGACCTTCACCGACGACCCCGCCGACCTGGCCGTCGCAGCCGCGTCCATCGCGGGCATCGTGCGCACCGGACTGCGGAAGCTCGCGGTCGAGCGCGTCGACGGCGAGTTCGTGCTCGGTACCCCGCTCGGCACCGCGCTGGGCGACGCCGGGTTCACCGCCACCCCGCAGGGACTCCGGCTCCGTGCCTGAGGGCGACACCGTCTACCGGGCAGCGCACCGGCTGCACGCGGCGCTCGCGGGCAAGGTCCTGACCCGGAGCGACTTCCGGGTGCCCGCGTTCGCGACCGTCGACCTGGTCGGCCGCACCGTCGACGAGGTCGTGCCCCGTGGCAAGCACCTGCTGCACCGGATCGGGGACCTGACCGTGCACTCCCACCTGAAGATGGAGGGGCGGTGGGACCTATACGCCCCCGGCGAGCGCTGGCGACGCCCGGCGCACCAGGCACGCGCGATCCTCGACACCGAGGACGTCTCCACGGTCGGGTTCACACTCGGGGTGCTCGAGGTGATCCCCCGCGACCAGGAGTCCGAGGTCGTCGGACACCTCGGCCCGGACCTGCTCGGCCCCGACTGGGACGCCGACCTGGCGCTCGAGAACCTGACGCGGGATCCGTCGCGGCCGGTCGGCCTGGCGCTGCTCGACCAGCGGGTGCTCGCCGGCCTCGGCAACGTCTACCGCAACGAGCTCTGCTTCCTGCGCGGAGTCCTGCCGACCCGCCCGGTGGCCGAGGTGCACGACGCCGGCCGGACGATCTCCCTGGCGAGCCGGCTCATCCTGGCGAACCGCGACCGCAGCCACCGGGTGACGACGGGGATCGACCGCCCGGGGCGTCGGTTCTGGGTCTACGGACGAGCGGGCAAGCCGTGCCTGCGGTGCGGCACCCGGATCCGGCGAGGAGACCTCGGTGACTCGGAGCTCACCCTGCGGGACACCTACTGGTGCCCGCGCTGCCAGACCTGAGCCGCGGGCGCAGCGACGCGCACCGGCACGTGCCTGCTCACCGGCTGACGGGGTGCAGGCGCTCGGCGGCGGTCGTCCGCACGGCGTCCGTGACCCGCTCGAGCAGCGGCGACGCCAGGTTCCACCGTTGCCACCACAGGGCGACGTCGGCCCGGCGGGTCGGGGTGAGCTCGAGCAGCTCGCCTCGCGCCAGGGCATCGAGGCACTGCGCCTCGGGCAGCATCCCCCACCCGAAGCCGAGCGAGACCGCCCGTGCGAAGTCGGCCGAGGTCGGGACGAAGTGGCGTGGACCGGAGGGCGCGTGGCCGAGCACCCGGCGGAGGTAGCCCTGCTGCAGGTCGTCGTCGCGGTCGTAGTCGACGAGCGGCACCCGGTCGAGGCGGCTCAGCATCCGCCGCTCGGTGTCGGCGTCCGACAGGTAGCGGTCGACGAACGCCGGCGACGCCACCGCCCGGTACCGGTCGATGCCGAGCGGTACCGACGAGCAGCCCTGCACGGGGTCCGCCTCGGCCGTCACGGCACCCATCACCGTGCCGGCGCGCAGCAGCTCGGCGGTGCGGTCCTGGTCCTCGCGGTGCAGGTCGAAGACCACCTCGGTGTCGGCACGGACGAGTGCGAGCGCGCCGAGGAACCACGTGCCGAGCGAGTCGGCGTTGACGGCGAGCGGGATCGACGGCACCGCAGACCCCGCACCGTCGGCATCGGTCTCGCCGAGTGCGCGAGCGGTCTCGTCGTCGAGCAACCGCACCTGACGTGCGTGCCGGAGCACGACCGCTCCGTCGGCAGTCGGGGTGACCGGGGTCGTCCGTTGCAGCAGGACCCGGCCGACCTGCTGCTCCATCGACTTGATGCGCTGCGAGACCGCCGACGGGGTGATCGCCAGGGCCCGGGCGGCCGCGTCGAGGGTGCCGTGGTCGACGGCGGCCAACAGGGTCTCGAGGTGCTCGCGCTGGAACCGGACCATGCAGTGCAGCTTACGGCGCTGAAGGAACGTGAGCTGGTCTACAGCCGAGGGAGTACCTAGCGTCGTGGACGTGACCGCACTCCTCCCCCTGCTCGCCGGCCTCGGCACCGGACTCGCCCTGATCGTCGCGATCGGTGTGCAGAACACCTACCTGCTCCGGCTGGCGGTCAGCTCGGGTCTGCGCGTGGTGACGGCGGCGGTCGTCGTGTGCGCGGTGTCGGACGCCGTGCTCATCGTCGCCGGGGTGCTCGGCGTCGGGGCCGTGGTCGAGCGGTTCCCGGTGGCGCTCGTCGTCGTGCGGTTCGTCGGGGCCGCGTTCCTCGTGACCTACGGCGTGCTCGCCGCGCGACGGGCACTGCGGCCGTCGAGCGACGCCATGCGCGTGGCCGACGAGGCGGCGGACGACGTGACCATCGCGACTCGCGTCGCCGACGAGGCGTCGGACGACGGCGTGCCGGAATCGGCCGCGGGCAGTGGACCCGACCGCACCGCGACGGTGGTGGCGGGGCGGACGCGCACCGTGCCTCCCGGCCAGGCGGTCACCATGCGCACGGCGGTGGTGACCATGCTCGTCTTCACGTGGGCGAACCCGCACGTGTACCTGGACACGCTGGTGTTCCTCGGGTCCGTCGCGAACCAGCAGGGCCCGGACGACCGCTGGCTGTGGACCGTCGGCGCCGTCGCGGCGAGCTGCCTGTGGTTCGGCGCGCTCGGGTTCGGCGGGCGACTGCTCCGGCCGCTGTTCGCGAAGCCCCTGACGTGGCGGGTGTTCGACGGCCTGGTCGCCGTCGTGATGCTGGGCTTCGGCGTCCTGCTGGTCGTCGGCGCGTAGGAGGCCGGAGCCCGCTACTGCTGCCCCTTGCCCACCCGGCTGTTGCGGCGGCTGTACCCGAAGTAGATGGCGAAGCCGATGACGAGCCAGACGACGAACCGCAGCCAGGTCTCGACCTCGAGGTTCAGCATCAGCCAGAAGCACAGCACCGCCGACAGGATCGGGATCACCGGCGACCACGGCACCCGGAACGAGCGCGGGGCGTCCGGACGCGACTTGCGGAGCACGATGATGCCGATCGACACCAGCACGAAGGCCGACAGCGTGCCGATGTTGATCATGCCCTCGAGCTTGTCGACCGCGGTGAACCCGGCGAGCAGCGCGACGACGACGCCCGCGACGACCTGCACGCGCACCGGCGTCTGCGTCTTCGGGTTCGTCTTCGAGAACCAGCGCGGCAGCAGACCGTCACGGCTCATCGCGAAGACGATGCGGGACAGACCGAGCAGCAGCACCATGACGACGGTCGTCAGACCGATCAGGGAGCCGATGGCGATGATGCCGGCAGCCCACGGCAACCCGACGATGTCGAAGGCCGAGGCCAGGGACGGTGCGTCCTCCTGCGCGAGGCGCTGGTACGAGACCATGCCGGTGATGACGATGCTGACGCCGACGTAGAGCAGCGTCACGATGCCCAGGCCGATGAAGATGCCGCGGGGCAGCGTCTTCTGCGGGTTCTCGGTCTCCTCCGCGCTGGTCGCGACGACGTCGAAGCCGATGAACGCGAAGAACACGAGCGACGCCGCGGCGAGCAGCCCGAAGACGCCGTACTGCGCGGGCTCGGAACCGGTGAACCACGACACGAGCGACTGGGTCCAGACGCTGCCTTCCGCGCCCTTGGCGGGCTCCGACGGCGGGATGAACGGGGTGAAGTTCGCGGCCTTGACGAAGAACGCGCCGGCGACGATGACGAACACCACGATGGCGACCTTGATGATCGTGATGACCGCCGAGACCCGCGACGACAGGCGGGTGCCGAAGGCGAGCAGCACCGTGAAGATGCCGACGATCAGGACCGGGCCCCAGGTGAACGGGATCGGGCCGAGCTGGATCGTGCTGGGCAGGGTCACACCGAAGACGTCGAACGCGGTGCTGAGGTAGATGCCCCAGTACTTCGCGATGACGGCGCTCGCGGTGAGGGTCTCGAGGATGAGGTCCCAGCCGACGATCCAGGCGAGGAGCTCGCCCATCGTGGCGTAGGTGAACGTGTACGCGGAGCCGGCGACGGGGATCGTCGAGGCGAACTCGGCGTAGCACATGATCGCCAGGCCACACGTGACCGCGGCGAGCAGGAACGAGATGATGACGCCGGGCCCGGCGAAGTTCGCGGCGGCGTTCGCGCCGACCGAGAAGATGCCGGCGCCGACGGCGACCGCGATGCCCATCGCGGCGATGTCGAACGTCTTCAGGGAGCGTTTCAGGGACCGGCCCTGCTCCTCGGAGTCGGCCAGTGAGGCCTCGATCGACTTGATGCGGAGCTTCGTTGCCATGGGGTGGATCCCGTCATCGACTGGGCGGCGGACCCCGTGACATTACTGGTGTACCACCCCGACACGCAAACAGCGGAGCCGCTGGGCGCATGGGAACCAGGTTCCGGACGCGGAACCAGGGAACGGCGCGGTGCGGTGTCCGGAACCAGGTTCCGTGGGCAGGGCGGGTCGACCGGGAGGCCCGGCTCGGCTCAGGCGGATCGGCGCCAGTCCGCCAGGAACCGCGCTCCGGCCTCGTCGTGGATCACCCCGTCGGGTGCGGTGAGCACCGGGTACGGCGTCGCCGGCACGCCGTCCGAGGGACGGACGTCGACGTGCGCGACCTCGTGGCCGTTCGCGTGCAGCCAGTCCGCCATCGCGTAGTCGCTGCGCGAGTCGCCCATCGTGCGCCAGGCCGTCGGCAGCTCGCCGTCCTGCGCCAGGAGCTCGAGCGACCGCTCGGCGCCCATGTCCTTGCCGCTGCGGTCGGACTCGACGTCGGTCGAGATGATCGTCGGGTCGATCCGCCACTGCACGGCGCCGTCGGCGTCGGGTCGGACGTCGTCGAGACGGCGCACGCCCAGGCCGCGACGCTCGAGGGCCGCCATCGCCTTCGCGTCGAACTCGGGCTGCCGGGCCAGGTACGTGGCGTTCGGCACCTCCACCCGCTGCTCGATCGACACCATGGCGCGCTTCGTCTCGTCGAAGAACACCAGGTCGGCGTACTCGGTGCGGACGAGCTCGCGCATCTCGTCGGCGTAGTCGCGCGGGAGCGCCAAGTCGTCGGCGACGGTGAGCTCGCTCATGCCGCCCTCGTACTGCGGGCCGATCGAGCACCAGACGGCGCCCTTCTCGCAGACGGCGTGCACGCGGCCACCCTCGGCGAGACCACCGGCGAGCAGCGGACCGACCACCTCGCTCCGGATGAATGCGTCGCTCCGGCCGGTGTTGAAGACGACGGGGATGCCCTCGGCGGCGAGGGCGACGAGGTCCTCGATGATGCTCGGGATCGCGATGGTGCGGGAGACGGGGCTGGCGATGGGCCCGTCGACGTCGAGCAGGAGACCGAGACGAGGTGCGTTCACCACGCCATCCTCTCGCAGTCAGCTGCTCGGTGAGACGACCCGGACCAGGAACCCGTCGAGCACGGCGCCGATCGCGGCCGGTTCGGGCACGTGACCCTGCCCGGGGACCTCGACGTAGCCCGAGCCCGGCACGGCCTCGACGACCGCTCGGGCCGCCTGCCGCATCCACTCGTGGCCGTCGCTGCCCGCGGCGACGAGCACCGGGACACCGACCGCTGCTGCCACCCGCTCCGGGATCGCCAGGCCGTTGAGCACCCGCACGTCGCGGCTGAGCACGTGGGCGTCGACGACGAGCGACCGCCAGAGCGCACCCTTCAGCCGCAGCGCCGAGATCTGCCCCATCGGCACCCCCAGGACGTGCGCGAGGAACGCCCGGACGGCCTGGGCGCGACGGCCGGCGGCGACGTGCTCGTCGAGCAGGTCGGCGAAGACGACGTCGTCGGCGTGCGGGTCGACCGTCGCCCGGTACGGCGGCTCCCACAGCACGGCGGCCCCGAGCGGGACGCCGGCGGCGAGGCCCCGGAGGACCGCCCCCGCGCCGACGCAGAGGCCGAGCGCGGCGACGGGTCCGTCCACACTCGCGACGACGGCCGCGAGGTCCTCGACCTCGCGCTCGATCGTCCACGGGGTGGTGTCGCCGCTCGCACCGCGGCCCCGCCGGTCGTACGTGATGACCCGGTAGCGGTCCTGCAGGCCGCCGGTCAGGTGCTCGACGGTGGGGGTGCCGTGGTGGTCGAAGGCGCCACCGACCACGACGAGCGCCGGACCGGTCCCCGCGTCGGACACGGCGATCACCGTGCCGTCGGCGGAGACGACCGTGCGGTCGACGTGCTGGTCCATTGGGGGCCTTCCGAGGGTGGTTCGACGGCGCTGCGTCGGGTCCTCGGGAGGGACCGGGCGGGTCGGTCCTCGAAGCATGGCATCGGAGCGCTCCCACGTCACCACCCGCAACCAGGGGGAGACGACCGATCCGGGTCCGGGTCCGGCTCCGGCTCCGGCTCCGCTCAGCGGTCGCGGTAGGTCGCTCGGCGGTGGCCGGCATCGACGACGATCACGATGAGTCGGCCGTCGTCGATCTCGTAGATCAGACGGTAGTCACCTGATCGCACCCGCCAACCGGGTCGGTTCACGAGCTTCCGAGCTGCCGGGGGCCGCGGGTGGTCGGCGAGGATCGCGAGGAGTCCCTCGATCCGCCGACGACCGTCGGGCGGGAGCTTGCGGATGACACGTTGCGCGGACGGGATGACCTCGACCGACCAGGTCATCCGAGTCCGAGTTCGCGCTTGAGATCGTCCCACTGCACGTTCTCGCCGCCGATGCGCTTGTTCTCCGCGATGGCAGCGTCGTACGCGACCAGGTCGTCGAGGTCCTCGGCCGCCTCGAGCAGGCGGTCCAGGACATCCGCGTCCACCACCGCCGCGACGCGCTTGTTGCGCCGGGTCAGGTAGACGGGTTCGTGCCGGGCGTCGTCGATGATCGACGCCAGGCGGCCACGTGCTTCGGAGATCGACACTTCGCTCACCTGTACATTCTAGAGCGTTTTGTACAACTCAGACGAGCGCCGTGGTGCCGACCGACTCTCGTTCGAGCAACGATCGCTTGACGTCGAGCCCCCATGCGAAGCCCCCGAGCGTGCCGTCCGACCGCAGCACCCGGTGGCACGGCACGAACAGCGCGGGAGCGTTCCGTGCGCACACGCTGGCGGCGGCCCGCACGGCGTCCGGGCGACCCATCGCCCCCGCGAACTCGGTGTAGGTCAGGGTGCCGCCGGCGGGGATGCGGCGGAGCTGCCGCCACCCCTCGGTGAACAGGTCGGTGCCGAACTGCCGCACCGGCACCTGCATGGCGTGCTCGACCTCGCCCGAGTAGAAGGCGTCCACGGCATCAGCGGCGGCGACCGTGCCGTCGACGATGCGACTGGGCCGGTACCGGTCGGCGAGCCGCCCGAGGATCCGGTCGACGGAGTCGGTCCAGCCCGAGGCGAGGACACGGCCCTCGGCGTCCTCGAGCACGGTGAAGGCCCCGTCCGGGGTGTCCAGGGTCTGGATGGTTGCGTCGGTCATCGTTCGTCCTTCCGAGGGTCGTTGTCTGCGTGCCGCGCACGGCCGGTGCCGTGCACCCGCGCGCCGGCGGCCGTCGCGATCGCGCGGTCGATGATCGGTCGCCAGCAGTGCATCGTCAGGTAGCTCCGCCAGGGCGCCACCTGCTCCGACCATAGGGAGAGCTCGCGCGCCGTACCGGGCAGTCCGAGTTCCTGTGCACCGTTGCGCACCGCGAGGTCGCTGTGGAGGAACACGTCGGGGTGGTGCCGGACCCGGAGCGCCACGTAGTCGGCGGTCCACGGCCCGATGCCCTTCACCGCCAGCAGCCGCTCGCGCAGCTCGTCGAGGGACTGTCCGCCGTCGATGACGAGCGACCCGTCAGTGAGCGCCGCGGCGACCCGCAGGATCGTGTCGACGCGGGCGGCCGGACCGCGCAGCACCTCGTGGCCGCGGGCGGCGATGACGGCTGCGGACGGGAACAGCACGCCGTCCGGCAGGATCGCCGACGGCACGGCGGTACCGAGCGCCGCCACGAGCCGCGTCTGGGCCGTCCGGGCCGCGGCGACGGAGACCTGCTGCCCGATGAGGGTGCGGAACACGATCTCGTGCGCGTCGACGGCACCGGGCAGCCGCAGGCCGGGGACCCGCTGCACGGCCGCAGCGAGCTCGGGCACGGAGCCGAGCACCGCGTCGACGGCGACCGGGTCGGCATCGAGGTCGAAGTACGACCGGACGCGGGCGACGAGCGTCGGCAGGTCGGACAGGTCGGTGACGCGCACCCGCAGGTCGATCCCGGCACCGCGACCGGCGGCCGTGGAACCGGCCGTCCCCGCGACCGCGGCCGATGCGCTGAACCAGCCCGGGCCTCCCGGCAGGTCGAGCAGCCGCCCGTAGGAGGTGACCCGACCGGATTCGTCGGTGTCCACCTGCTCCAGGCCCGGCAGGGCGTGCAGTGCGTGCCAGTCGAGGAGCCCCTGCGCGTCGAACGGCGGCCGCGCGGGCAGGTGCACGTGCAGTGCGCCGTCGGACGCGGGCCGGAGCGTCCGACGGGCGCGCAGCTCGGACGGGGTCACGGCGAAGACCTCGCGGACGGTCTCGTTGAACTGGCGGACGCTCGCGAACCCGGCCGCGAAGGCGACGTCCGCGATGGGCAGGTCCGACGACGTCAGCAGCGTGCGTGCCGTCTGGGCGCGGTGTGCGCGGCTGAGCGCCTTCGGGCCGGCACCGAGCTCGGCCGTCATGATGCGGTTGAGCTGGCGTTCGGAGTAGCCGACCCGTGCGGCGAGCCCCGGGACGCCGTCGCGCTCGACGACGCCGTCGAGGACGAGGCGCATCGCGCGGCCGGCGACGTCCTCGCGCAGGTCCCACTCGGGGCTGCCGGGGGTCGCTTCGGGCAGGCAGCGCTTGCAGGCACGGAAGCCGGCCAGGTGCGCTGCGGCGCTCGTGCGGTAGAAGGTGACGCCGGTCTCGCGGGGCGTGCGTGCCGGGCAGCTCGGTCGGCAGTAGATGCCGGTGGAGTGCACGGCGGTGACGAACTGGCCGTCGAAGCGTGCGTCGCGCGAGGCGACGACGCGGTAGCGCTCGGCGTGCAGCTGGTCGGTTCCGGGGATGGTCACGCGCCCAGCCTGACACGCACCACCGACCGCGACTGGCGGAAATCGGACGCCGCGGCGGTCGCGTGGTGCGGGTGGCGGGCGGCCCGAGGTTCCGAGGTTCCGAGGTTCCGAGATCTCGGCATGTCGGTGCTCGATGTGCTCGCCCGTGGAACCTCGGCGCCACACGGACGGCGTGTTGTGGAACCTCGGCGCAGTGCCGACGAGGGCACGGCGTCGACCGGGAGGCCCGGCTAGCGTTGGGCGGGTGACCTCCGGAGACGACGTGGCCGGGTCTGACCACCGGGTCGGCTCCGACGAGCTCGCCGGGCTCGCCGGGCTCGCCGACTCCGTCGACCTGCCGTTCCGGACCGACGTCGAGATCGCGCTGCTGCTCGTGTCGCGCCGCCACCGCTACGAGGGCAGGCCGGCCGACGGTGCCCTGCCGGTCCGGTCGGACGACCCGGACGAGCTGCGCGACCGCATCGAACTCCGCGCGGGACTCGGCATCGTCGGCGACCGCTACTTCGCGGCGCGGGCGCATGTGCACGCCTCGGTGACGGTCATCGGGCTCGAGGGCCTCGAGGAGGTCGGACGGTCACTCGGCGTGCCGGTCGACCCCGTGGCGACCCGGCGGAACGTGTTCCTGCGGGGCGCCGACGTCGAAGCGCTCCGGGGGGAGCCGTTCTCGCTGCAGAGCCCCGGCAGCGGTGCCGTGCTGTTCCGCGGGTACCGGCCGGCGAACCCGTGCGCCTGGATGGACCACGAGGTGGCGCCGGGTGCGTTCCGGGCGATGCGTGGACGGGGCGGGGTGCGGTGCGACCCCGAGTCCGACGGTGTGCTCACCCTCGGACCCGCGGTGCTCCGGACGACCCGCCCCGTCGCGCTGGGCTGACGGCGGTGCCGTCAGCGGCAGCGCCGGCAGCGGCAGGGCCGTCAGCGGCAGGGCCGTCAGCGGCAGGGCCGTCAGCGGCAGGGCCGTCAGCGGCAGCGCACCGTGCTCACGCGGTCAGCGCGCTCTCGATCGCGTCGACGAAGGCCGGCAGGTCGTCGGGGTTCCGCGAGGTGATGATGCCGCCGTCGACCTGGACCTCCTGGTCGACCCACTCGGCGCCGGCGTTCCGGACGTCGGTCTGCAGCGACGGGAACGAGGTGATCGTCCGTCCGCGCAGCACACCGGCCTCGATGAGGGTCCACGGGCCGTGGCAGATCGCCGCGACGGGCTTGTTCGCCTCGACGAAGGCCGTCACCAGGGAGACCGCCGAGTTGTCCTGTCGCAGGGTGTCGGCGTTGATGGTGCCACCGGGGACCACGAGCGCGTCGTACCCGGTCACGTTGACACCGGCGATGGTGGTGTCGGGGTCGAGGGACTTGCCGGGGTCCTTGTCGCCGACGAGGGTCGCGATCGAACCGGAGTCCTGCGCCGCCACGGTCACCGTCGCGCCACGCTCGCGGAGCTGGTCGACGGGCACGACGATCTCGTCCTGCTCCACGCCGTAGTTCGTCGCGATGACGAGGACCTTCTTGCCGTCCAGGGTTGCCATGGTCGCTCCTTCCGCGGCCCGGTGGTTCCGGCCGCACGTGCGGCCCGGTTGTTCCGGCCGCACACCCGAGGGTCGTCGGGGAGCGCTGGGCGTGCCCGCAGGACGCAGCGGGTCCTCAGCCGCGGATGCGGAAAGCGGACCCTTCGGGCTCGACGGTGATGCCCTCGTACCCCGACACCCGGTAGAGCCCCGCCGTGACGTCCGACTCGTGCGGGCCGACGACGACCGTGGTCGCTCCGGAGGCGATGGCCGACTCGAGGCCGGCGGGGGCGTCCTCGAACGCCACGCAGTCGGTTGCCGCGACACCGAGCAGTGCGGCACCGCGCAGGTACCCGTCGGGGTGCGGCTTGCCGTGCTCGACGTCCTCGGACGGCACGAACGCCGTCGGCATGGTCAGGCCCGCCGACGCCATCCGGCCGGCGGCCAGGTCGCGCGGCGCACTCGTCACGAGCGCCACCGGGACCCCCGCGTCGAGGAGCCGGTCGACGAAGGCTGCGGCGCCGGGGATCTCGAAGATGCCCTCGCTGCTCGCGCTCTCCTCGGCGACCAGTGCGGCGGCGATGCGGAGCTGTTCGTCGCGGTCCAGTCCGGGCAGGAAGTGCTCGATCGTGCTGATCGCCTGACGGCCGTGCGAGAAGGCCAGGATCTCGGCGGGCTCGATGCCGCGGTCCTGACCGAACCTCGTCCAGGTCGCCTCGACCACCGCGGTCGAGTCGACGAGCGTCCCGTCCATGTCGAAGAGGACCCCGGACGCCACGATGTCGATCACGCGCCCGACCCTAGCCGAAGCGGTCGACCGGCACCGGGACTCGGGCGGACGGCTCCGCCCGGACGTACCGGGTCAGCAGCACGTCACCCGCACCGCGGAGCACGTGCGCGGGCCGCATCCGTCGCAGCTCCGGGGAACTGCCGCGGGCGATCCGGGGCCCGGCGCCGCCCTCGAGCGACGGGTCGATCGTCAGGGTCAGCTCGTCGACGGCGTCCGCGGCGATGAGCGACCCGAGGAACGACGGGCCACCCTCGCAGTGGATCGTGCCGAGCCCCCGCGCCACCAGTGCGTCGCGGACGAGCGACACGTCGACCGAGTCGGGGTCGGTGTCGGTGCTGCAGGGCACGACGTCGGCGACGGACGACAGCGCGACCCCGACGTCCGACGCCGCCGCGGAGGTCAGGACGACGGGCCGGACCGGGGCCTCGGTGAACACCCGGGATCCGGCGTCCAGCGACAGTGACCGCGACACGATCGCGAACACCGGGTGGTCGGGCAGGCCGTGCGCCCGGCGCCAGGCCACGTCCGCGTCGTGCAGGACCATCGGCCCGTAGCCCTCGTCACGCACGGTGCCCGCGGCGACGAGCACGACGTCGGCGACCCGGCGGAGCAGGTCGAACACGCGCAGGTCGTCCGGGCCGCCGAGCGACCCCGAGACCCCGGCGGCCGAGGCGGACCCGTCGAGCGTCGCCACGAAGTTCACCCGCAGCCACGGCGCCGACGCACCCGCGGTGTACAGGTCGATGAGGTCGTCGTCTGACAGCTCAGCGATCGACGGGGGCAGGAGGTTCACGTGTTGTGCCGTGCTTCCACCGGGGCGCGCCAGCCGAGCGTCGCCTCGACCATGCGCATCGCGTCGACGCTCTCGGCGACGTCGTGCATCCGGACGATCCGCGCCCCGAGCATCGCGCTCACGGTCGCGACGGCGAGCGAGCCCGCCAGGCGTTCGCCGCGCGGGCGTCCGAGCGACTCCCCCACGAAGTCCTTGTTCGACACCGCCGCGAGCACCGGGTAGCCGAGCGCCACGACCTCGGGCAGGCGCCGGGTGACCTCGAGCGTGTGCACGGTGTTCTTGTTGAGGTCGTGGCCCGGGTCGACGACGATCCGCGACTCCGGGATCCCCGCGGCGAGCGCCCGGTCGACGCGCTCCCGCAGGAACCCGACGACGGACGCCGTGACGTCGTCGTACTGCGGCGGCGCTGCGAGGGGCCGCCGGGGTTCGGCGAGCGAGTGCGTGATGACGATCGTCGCCTCGGAGTCCGCGACGACGGCCGCCATCCGGGGATCGGACAGGCCGGTGGTGTCGTTGACCACGCTCGCGCCAGCTGCGATCGCCGCTGCGGCGACCTCGGGGCGGAACGTGTCGACGCTGATGGTGACGTCGGACTCCTGGGCGAGCTGCTCGACGACGGGCACGACGCGGTCGACCTCGTCCGCAGCGGGCAGTTCCGGCCCCGGAGCGAACTTCACGCCGCCGATGTCGACCCAGTCGGCGCCCTGTTCGGCAGCCCGGGCGGCGGCGGCGACGGCGCGGTCGAGCTCGAAGGTGGCGCCGCGGTCGTAGAACGAGTCGGGCGTGCGGTTCACGATCGCCATCACGGCGATGCGGTGGTCGAAGTCGAACGTTCTGCGTCCGATCGTACGGACCGGCTGCCGCAGGTCCGGCACGACCCAGCCGGGTGCGGTCGATCCTGCCTGGAGGCCCGTGGCGGCCCCCTCAGTCGTCACGCGTCCGCCTCGGGGTCGGGCACACGCCCCGCACCGATGAGCGCGATCGCCTCCGCCCGGCCCGCGGCGTCGGCCAGCGAGCCGTTCGCCGCGACCGTGACGGTCGTCGAGCCGGTCTGGCGCTCCCCACGGGTCGTCACGCACTGGTGCTGCGCGTCGAGGACCACGAGGACCCCCTCGGCACCGAGCCCCTCGGCGATCGTGGCGGCGACCTGCTCGCCCAGCCGTTCCTGCAGCTGCGGACGCGAGGCCACGGCGTCGAGCACACGCGAGAGGGTGCCGAGCCCGATCAGGCGATCACCCGGCGCGTAGGCCAGGTGCGCGACCCCGAGGAACGGCAGCAGGTGGTGCTCGCAGACGGACCGGAACTTCACGTCGCGGACGATGACGAGTCGGCCGCGTTCACCGTCCTCGGCGTGCACCGTGCCGTCGCGGGCGATGGCCACGGCATCCGTGCCGATGCCGGCGAAGAACTCGGCGTACGAGTCGGCGACCCGAGCGGGTGTGCGTTCGAGTTCGGGGCGGTCGGGATCCTCGCCGATGCCGAGCAGGAGTTCGCGCACCGCGGCCTCGACGCGGGCACGGTCCATGCGTGACGTCACCGGTCCATCCAACACCAGCCATGGCCGGAGAACGCGAGCCGGCGCACGGCGTGACGTCCCCCGATCACGCGGGTCGGGCCTCCCGGTCGGACATCGGCGCACCCTGCGCGCCCTGTGAGGATCCTGTGACATGCCGGAAACCCAGCAGGCTTTAAACTTGCTCGGTGAGCGCCACGAAGACCGACACCCCACCCCGGAACCGCTTCGCGACCGGCCTCGATCGATACTTCTCCATCACGAAGCGCGGATCCACGATCCCGCGCGAGGTGCGAGGCGGACTCGTCTCGTTCGTGACGATGGCGTACATCGTCATCCTCAACCCGCTGATCCTCGGTGGGTTCAGCGCCGACCAGGCCGCCAAGGACGTCTCCGGCGGCTGGCTCGAGAACGCGCAGGTCGCCGCCGCGACCGGCCTCGTCGCCGGCCTGATGACCATCGCCATGGGCGTCATCGCGAACCTGCCGTTCGGCATCGCCGCGGGCCTCGGGATCAACTCGTTCCTGGCCGTCAGCGTCGTGCAGCAGGTCACCTGGGCCGAGGCGATGGGCCTCGTCGTCATCAACGGCGTGATCATCGTCGTCCTGGCGTTGACGGGGATCCGGACGATGATCTTCACCGCCGTCCCGGCGCAGCTGAAGGCAGCGATCACCGTCGGCATCGGCCTGTTCATCGCCTTCATCGGCCTCGTCGACTCGGGCTTCGTGCGCTCGTCCGGGCTCGCGTCGCCGCCCCTGCAGCTCGGTGAGGACGGCTCCGTCGGCGCCCTGCCGACCATCGTGTTCCTGATCGGCCTGGTCATCATCGGCACGCTCATGGCCCGCAAGGTCAAGGGCGCGCTGCTCATCGGGATCGTCGCCACGACGATCATCGCGATCATCCTGCAGGCGATCTTCCAGGTGCCGACCTCGGTCGACTCGAAGACCGGCTGGAACCTCAACGCCCCCGGTCTGCCGAGTGCGCTCTTCGCGTTCCCCGACCTGTCGCTCGTCGGCCACGCCGACCTGTTCGGTGCGTTCAGCCGCATCGGGCCGTTGGCCGCGTCGATGCTCGTCTTCACCCTCGTGTTCACGAACTTCTTCGACGCGATGGGCACCATGACCGGCCTGGCGAAGGCCGCCGGCGTCGCGAAGCCCGACGGCACGTTCCCCCGCCTGAAGTCGGCGCTCGTCGTCGAGGGCGTCGGCGCGATCGCCGGCGGTGGCGCCTCGGTGTCGTCGAACACCGTCTTCATCGACTCCGCCGCCGGCATCGGCGAGGGCGCACGCACCGGCATGGCGTCGGTCGTCACCGGCCTGCTGTTCCTGGCGTCGATGTTCCTCACCCCGCTCACGCAGGTCGTCCCGCTCGAGGTCGCCGCCGCCGGACTTGTCGTCGTCGGCGCCCTGATGGTCGCGCAGGTCGCGGACATCTCCTGGACGGACTTCGGCTCGGCCCTGCCCGCGTTCCTGACGATCGTCGTCATGCCGCTGACCTACTCGATCGCGAACGGCATCGGCGTGGGCTTCATCAGCTGGGTCCTCATCAAGCTGCTGTCCGGCCGGGGCCGCGAGGTGTCGTGGCTGCTCTACGTCGTCGCCGCGGGCTTCCTGCTGTACTTCGCACGCGGGCCGCTGGAGGCGCTGCTCGGCGTCGGCTGAGGCCGGGGGGGGGCTGGGCAGGGGCTGGTCTGCAAGAGCGACAGTTCCTGTGGGGCCGTCCGAGGGTGGTCCACGAAAGCGACAGTTGTCCGCGAAACATCCGCGGAGAACTGTCGCTTTCGCGTTCGGGCCGGCCGGGAGCCCCGTGCTCAGTCCGGCAGGTCGCCCGGCGTCGCCTCGTGGTGGCGTCGACCGCCGGACCGCCGGTCCTCCTTCATGCCCGCCTCGAACAGGTGGCGGCGCCCCTGCACGAGCTCGTCCCGCGCAGTGCGCTCCAGCTCCTTCGCGAGCGCGTAGTACCCGTCGTCGTAGTCCTCGACGACCTGGAACGTCCAGCGGCCGGCGATGACGTTGCGACCCACGAGCTCGGTGTCGATGCGGTCGGCGAGTTCGGTGTGGCCGGCCTTCCGGAGCTGCTCGACGGCTTCGCCGAGGTTCAGGTCGGCGGTGCCCGTCAGGCGGTGGAAGCCGTAGAGCAGGCCGCGGGCGTGCTCGATGACCTCGACCGCTGCCGACAGCGTGCCGAGTGCCTCGACCGTGGCGTCGGAGACCCCCGCGGGGACCTTGTGATGTTCGTCGGGGCCCTGATCGTCGTTCGTCATGCACCCCGTCTACACGAGGGCGTCCGAGGTCAGGCGCAGTAGTCACTTCGTCTGGTTGGGATGGCGCGTGTGGACGTCTGTGATGCAGACGACTCGATCCGCCTCGTCCACCGTGAACCAGATCCGCGCGCCCCGCTTCAGTTCGAGCTGCCGACGTGTCCATTCGCGACCCGAGTGCCGGACGACGCCGAGCGCACCGCGGAGCGCATGGCAGGCCAGGTCCTCGGACAAGGGATCGCTGGTCAACCGCTCCCAGGCTGACACGACTGCGTTCCGCTGTGTCGCCAGGACGTCTCGCCAGCCGTGTTCTGCCGAGCGCGTACCCAGGACGACCGTGAACTCCGTCGTCCGTACCGGACGGGGGACACCGGTGCCGCGACTGACCACGGCTTCACGGTGCGTCGAGGACGATCGGGTGCTCGAGGAGTTCGGGTTCGCCGGTGCTCCAGCCCGCCGCGATCGCCTCGGCACTGCTGCGCCACGCCTGCATCTCGACGAGCAAGGCCCGCGGCTGCCTGAGCGAGAACGATCCACGAGCCACGTCGACGATCTCACGTGCGAATCGCTGCTGGTCGTCTCGACTCAGGAGCTTGATCCACGGGTAGGGGATGGCGAGTCGATCGTGGAGCGGCAGCCCCTCGTTGACGGTCACTGCAGCGATCAACTGCGCAGCGATCTCGAGGACCGCGTCGTCGTCGTCCGAGCGTTCCTTCGTGGTGAGCACGAGCGCTTTTCCATCGCGCCGCGTGACTTCGAGCGGCTCTTCTTCAGCTGCAGCGAACACTTCTCTCGAGTGGCGGGAGAGGTCGGACGACTGGACGGCACGACGCGAGCGAGGAGGGGCGGTCAGGGTCATAGATCCAGCGTATTCAGAACGCGTTCTGAACACAACCCGCAGTTGCTCGCCGTTCGATTGCGACCTAGCATTCGAACACACGTTCGAACGAGGAGACCCGATGATGATCACGGAGACGGCCGCCACGGTGTGGTGGTCCGAGGGCGCACCGAGCCGGCTGGTCTGGGGCGGGCGCCGCTGGCGGGTGAGCGACACCCCGACCCGTCTGACCGTGACGCGGGCCGAGCTGCCGACCGCCATCACCCACGCCCCCGAGCGCACGGTCGGCTGGCGTTTCCAGGCCACGGCCGACGACGGGGACACGCTGGTGGTCGACATCGTGCCCGAGGGCAGCGGCTGGGGCGTCGCGCGGACGTGGACGTGAGCGCCGCCCCGGATGCGGACTACGTCGTCACGCGCTCGACCGGCGCCCGCTCCGGAGCCGGTCGTTCCATGAGACGCCAGGCGCCACCCGTCAGCGGCGCGAGCGTCACGACGGTGTAGAGCACGACGACCGCTCCGAACGTCGCCTGCACACCGACGCCCTCGGCCGCGAACCCGGCGAGCAGTCCGCCGAGCGGGATGCCCGCCCAGGACCCGGCTCCGAGCAGCCCGAACACCCGGGCCCGCATGTGCACCGGGATGCGCTCGAGCTCGACCGCACCGAGGATCGGGTTGAGTGCGCCGGCAGCGAGGCCCGACAGTGCCGATGCAGCGAGCATCCACGGCAGCCCGAGGCCGAGCGCCGGCACCAGGAGCGAGGGCCCACCGGCGAGCACGAAGCACACGACGAACGTGATCCGACGGGGGACGCGGTGTGCGACGTACCCGAAGGCCACCGACCCGAGGAACGCCGCACCGCCGAAGGTCCCGGTCACGAAGCCCAGCGCCTGCGCCCCGCCGAGTGCGTCGGCGGCGTAGAGCGGGAGCAACGTCGTCGACCGGGCCGCGTCGAGCAGGTTCGTGATCAGCACGAGGGCGATCACGAGCCGGAAGAACGGGTCGCGGACGCAGAACCGGAAGCCCTCGGCGATGTCCCGCCAGTACCCGTTGGTCGGAGCCGCGTCAGCGCTCGCACCCGCTGCGTCGTCGCCCGCTGCGTCGTCGCCCGCTGCGTCGTCGCCCGCTGGCCGGACCAGTACCGCAGCGAGCAGCGCTGCGGTACCGAACGCCACAGCGGTGCAGACGAGTGCGGCCATCGGTCCGGCAGCCGCGACGAGCACCCCGCCGAGCGGCGCGCCGATGAGCACCGAGAGTCGCTGGGACGCCTCGAAGTGACCGACCGCGCGCTCCAGCGGAACGCCGGCCGATCGGGCGAGCCCCGGGAGCAGGACCCGACGTGCGGACTCCCCGGGCAGGTCGAACAGGCCGCTCACGAACACGAGCGCCAGGAGCGCCCAGAACGGCAGACCCACCGTCCAGGCGAGGACGGGCATCGCCAGGAGGGTCGCACCGCTGACGAGGTCCGACGCCACACTCGAACGGACGAACCCGACCCGCTCGACGAGCGCCCCGCCGAACGGGCCGCCGAGGACGATCGGCACCGTCGCGGCGAAGGCGGCGATCCCGACGTCCGTTGCCGAGCCGCCCCGGGCCAGGACTGCGAAGGGCACGGCCACGGTCGTGACGACGTTGCCGGTCCGCGAGACGACCTGGACCGCGAGCAGCGCACGCAACCGTGCCCGGGCGTTCACGGTCGCCCCGTCCGGTAGCTCTGCGTGACGGCGATGACGCGCTCCGACCCGTCACCCGGCGTGTGCGCGTCGCTCACGGCCGTCCATCGCTCGACGACGGCACGCAGTTGGGCGCCGAGGCCGGTGAGCTCCTCGGCGGTCAGTCGCAGCACCTCGTCGGAGCTGGTCGACGCCGCGACCCACTCACGGCCGAGCACCGGCGCCTGGTCGATGAACCGCCCGTACTCGGCCGCGTACGCATCGGCGACGGTGTGGTCGAGTGCCGTCGTGGCGAGCATCCGTTCCGGGTCGTCGAACGCATCGGCGAGGTCCCACGACGTGTGGTCCGCAGTCGCACGCCACCACCGCTCCCGCCGGTCCGAACCGAGCTCCGGCGCCGGCTCGATGAAGTCCGCGTCGGCCAGGCGCTTGCAGTGGTAGCTGATCGTGCCGGGTGCCTCGTCGATCTCGTCGCCGAGCATCGCCGCGGTCTGCGGTCCACCGGAACGCAGGAGCCCGACGATCCGCAGTCGGGTCGGGTGGGCGAGGGCACGCATGTGGGCGGCGTCGTCGAGTCTGCGCACGGTCATGCTCTGACGATAGATGCACAAGAACTCTTGCGCAATGCTTCTTGTGTAGTTGATCGGCTGAGACGGCCGCCACCGCGCTACGGTTCCGGCATGGCGAAGTGGATCGCGCTGCTGCGCGGAGTGAACGTCAACGGCATCACGATCAAGAACGCCGAGCTCGCGGAACTGCTCCGTGGACTCGGCTTCGACGACGTCCGCACGGTGCTCGCATCCGGCAACGTGGTGTTCGGGACGGACGCCGACGCGCCGACCCTGAAGGCCACGATCGAGCAGGCACTCCGTGACCGCTTCGGCTACGACGCGTGGATCGTGCTCGTCCCGCACGACGACCTCGAACGCATCGTCGAGGGGTTCCCGTTCGACCGGGCCGACGATCGGCACGACTACGTGGTGTTCGGCTCCGACGACGACGCCCTCGATGCGCTGCTCGCCGACCTCACGCTCGACGCCGCCGTGGAGCAGGTCGCCCGGGGTGACGGGGTCGTGTACTGGTCGTGCCCGAAGGGGTCGAGCACGGACACCGTGTTCGCGAAGCGGGCCGGGGCAGCACGCTTCAAGCGCTCGACCACGACGCGCAACACGAACACGCTCCGGAAGCTCCTGTGACCCGGGGAGCCCTGCACCACGTCGAGCTCCGCACCGCCCACCTCGACACGGCGAGCAGGGCGTGGGGCTGGCTGCTCGGCGAGCTCGGGTACACGCCGTTCCAGGAGTGGCCAGCGGGCCGGAGCTGGCGACTCGGTGACGTCTACCTCGTTCTCGAGGCCGCACCGCTCGACGGCGCGCACGACCGCCGACGGCCCGGGCTGAGCCACCTCGCGTTCCACGCCGGCGACGCCGGACAGGTCGAGCAGCTGTGGACGGACGCACCGGCGCACGGCTGGACCCGCCTCTACGAGGACCGGCACCCGTACGCCGGCGGTCCAGACCACCGTGCTGCCTTCCTGGAGGACGCCGAACGCTTCAAGGTCGAGCTCGTCGCGAGCTGACGGGGTCGAGCGGGCCCCTGCCGACAGCCGACGTGACGCCCTACGCGGTCGTCTCGTCGGCCGACGGCCGACGTGCCGCCCTAAGCGGTCGTCTCGTCCACGTCGAAGTCGCGCTGGAGCGAGATCGTCGGGATCGAGGCCGTGATCACGGAGCCGTCGGCGCGGAGCGTGCCCTGGATGTCGCTCGTGGTCGGTGCGTGCCCGGACATCCGCGGCCCCTGGTGCGGCAACGGAACAACGGTCGGCTCGCCGGCCTCGATGTCCCACTGCTGGTTGTGCACCCAGGCGGTGAAACCCGTGCCGGACTCGACCGTGAAGGTCATGGCGTCCTGCCCGAGGTCGACCCGGACCCGCGACCCGCGCACGGTCAGACGGTAGGTCAACGAGTCCCAGTGCCGCGGCAGTCGCGGGTTGAACGTCATCCGGCCGCCGTGGTCGCGCATGCCGCCGAACCCGTTGACGAGCGCACCCCAGATGCCACCGGTCGACGCGATGTGCACGCCGTCCGAGGTGTTGCCGTGCAGGTCGGCCAGGTCGACGTAGAGCGCCGTCTGGAAGTACTGGTCGGCGAGGTCGTGGTACCCGACCTCGGCCGCCATGATCGACTGCACGACCGCCGACAGCGTCGAGTCGCCCGTGGTGAGCGCGTCGTAGTAGTCGAAGTCGCGGCGCTTCTCGGCCGCGGTGAACTCGTGCCCCTGCAGGAACAGCGCGAGCACGACGTCGGCCTGCTTGAGCACCTGGAACCGGTAGATGACCAGCGGGTGGTAGTGGAGCAGCAGTGGACGCTTGGACTCGGGGGTGTTCTCGAGGTCCCAGAGTTCCTTGTCGAGGAACTGGGCGTCCTGCGGGTGGATGCCACGGTGCGGGTCGAAGGGGATCTCCATCGACTCGGCGGCGTGCTCCCACTCGACGAGCTCGTCGGGGCGCAGACCGGTGCGCCGGACCATCCGGTCGTACTCTTCGACGTCGTCGGCCGCGAGTTCGCGGCACGCGTTCACCGCGAACCACAGGTTCGCCCGCGCCATGACGTTCGTGTAGAGGTTGTCGTCGACGACGGTCGTGTACTCGTCGGGCCCGGTGACGCCGTCGATGTGGAACTTCTTGTCGCCGTTGGAGCGCCAGAAGCCGAGGTCGGCCCACAGCCGGGCGGTCTCGACGAGCACGTCGATCGCCCCGCGCTTCAGGAACTCGGTGTCACCGGACGCCCGCACGTACTGCATCAGGGCATGGGCGATGTCGGCGTCGATGTGGTACTGCGCGGTGCCGGCGGCGTAGTACGCGCTCGACTCCTCGCCGTTGATCGTGCGCCACGGGAACAGGGCACCCCGCTGGTTCAGCTCGCGTGCCCGCGAGCGTGCGGCGTCGAGCATGTTGTAGCGGAACCGCAGCGCGTTCCGGGCGACGATCGGCGCCGTGTACGACAGGAACGGCAGGACGTAGATCTCCATGTCCCAGAAGTAGTGCCCGCCGTAGCCGGAGCCGGTGACGCCCTTGGCGGCGATGCCGTGCCCGTCGGTGCGGGCCGTGGCCTGCGCGAGCATGAACAGGTTCCACCGGACGGCCTGCTGGATCTCCGGCTGCCCGGCGATCTCGACGTCGCTCCGGGCCCAGTAGTCGTCGAGCCAGACGCGCTGCTTCTCGAACGTCTCGTCGATGTTCTCGGCGTGCGCCCGGTCGAGCGTGCGGTCGCAGCGGTCGGCGAGTTCGCGCACCGGGACACCGCGGGAGGTGTGGTACACCACGTGCTTGACGAGTCGGATCGGCTGCCCGGCACGCGCCTGGACGCGGTAGACGTGCTTCGCCAGGTCGTCGTCGATCGACGACGACTCGTCCCAGCTGTTCTCGGTCTCGAGGTGGTGCTCCACACCGACGCAGATCGTCATGCCGGAGCTCGACGTCTGGTACCCGAGCAGGGAACGGGCGCCGGTGCTGCGCTTGAGCTTCGGTTCGAGCACCCGGTCGGTGAAGGCCTCGGCCTTGCGCGGGTCGAAGGCGTTCGCGGCTGCGCGCATCCCCGCGTGGTACTCGTCCTGCACGTCCTGGCGGTTCAGGATCTGGCTGGACAGCAGGATCGAGGCGTCCGCGTCGAGCACGGTGACCTCGTAGTCGATGACGGCGAGGTGCCGATCGGTGAACGACACCAGGCGGCGGGACCGGATCAGCACGCGCTTGCCGGACGGCGTCGACCACTCGGTCTCGCGGAACAGGTAGCCGCCGCGGAACTCGAGGCGCCGCGTGTGGTGGAGGATGTCCGCCTCGGCCAGCACGAGGGGTTCGTCGTCGACGTAGAGCCGGATCACCTTGGCGTCGGGCGCGTTGATGATCGTCTGGCCGGTCTTGGCGAACCCGAAGGCGTCTTCGGCGTGCCGGATCGGCCAGGTCTCGTGGAACCCGTTGATGTACGTGCCGTACTGCACACCGCCGCGGCCCTCGTCGAGGTTGCCGCGCAGGCCGAGGTACCCGTTACCGACGGCGAAGTTCGTCTCGGCGACGCCCTGCTGGTCGGGGGTGTACTCGGTCTCGACGAGTGCCCACTCGTCGATCGGGTACCGGACGCGGTCGAGCGGGTCCGAGGTGATGGGGTTCATGGTGCTCCGTGGGAAGGGAGGGTGGCGTGGGGACGTCGGTTCGACCGGGAGGCGCGGCTCGCCTCCGGCGCGCTGGCTACGTCGTGCTGGTGGTCGCGTGGGGAAGGTCCGCGACCAGGTCGGCGAGGTCCGTCACGACGACGTCGGCACCGTGTTCGCGCAGCGCGTCGGCGCCCGCTCCGCGGTCGACCCCGACGACGAGCCCGAAGGCCCCGTTCCGGCCGGCTTCCACACCACTGGTGGCGTCCTCGACCACGACGCACTCGGCGGCGGTCAGTCCGAAGCGCCCGGCGGCGTCCAGGTAGGTGTCGGGGGCGGGCTTGCCCGCCAGGCCGTCTTGGCGGGCGACGAGCCCGTCGACCACGACGGTGAACCGGTCGAGGATGCCGGCGGTCCGCAGCACCGAGACGGCGTTCGCGGAGCTCGAGACGACCGCGACGTGGAAGCCGGCGTCGATCGCGGCGGTGAGGAACCGGAGCGAGCCGGGGTACGGCTCGACGCCGTGTTCGTCCAGCTCGGCGGTGAACTCGGCGTTCTTCCGGTTGCCGAGACCGCACACGGTGTCGTCGTCCGGGCCGTCGTCCGGGGTGCCCTGCGGCAGGTCGATGCCCCGCGACTCGAGGAGCGACCGCACGCCGTCGTACCGCGGCTTGCCGTCGATGTACGCGAAGTAGTCGGCCTGTGTGTACGGCGCGACCCCGTGCGCTTCGAGGTACGGCGTGAAGAGCCGGCTCCAGGCGCGCATGTGCACGTCGGCGGTGGGGGTGAGGACACCGTCCAGGTCGAACAGGAGCGCTCGCGTGTCCGCGAGTCGCGCGGGTGTGCGCCGGGTCGGCGTCGTCATCTGCAGCCCTTCAGGGAACGGGGTTCGTGGACGTTGCTCTCCTCGAGTCTAGGACCGCTCCAGCACGCGTGTTCAGACCGCGCCGTCAGCGCAGGCCAGGGGCCGGCGGCAGGTCGCGCGCCCACTCCTCGATCGCCGAGGAGATCTGCTCGCGGGCGGCCTCGCGGCTGATGGTCGCCGTGCGGTCGCCCGGCTGGTCCCCGTAGGCGCCGAAGTCGGCGTGGTTCGAACCCTGGACCTCGGTCATCGTCGCGGTCGACGGCAACAGGTGCCGGGCCGCGTCGACCTTGTCGGGGGTCGAGAGCCCGTCACGCGAGCCCGAGACGCTCAGCACGTCGATGTACGAGCTGCTGATGTCGTTCGCGCAGTAGCTGCCGAGCAGCAGCAGGCCGTCAGCGTCCTGCGCGAGCTGGCAGGCACGGACCCCGCCCAGCGAGTGCCCGCCGACCGCCCAGGTCGCGACATCCGGCGCGTGCGCCTCGAAGGTCGAGAGCGGTCGGGTGTCGAAGAACGCGAGGTTGAGCGTCGGCTTCGTGATGACGACCGTCGTGCCGTTCGCGACCACCTGCCGGAAGGTCGCCATGTACGCGTACGGATCGACCTTCGCACCCGGGATGAACACGATGCCCTTGCCGTCGGCCTGCCCCGTGGGCGTCATCACCACGGAGTCACCGGCATCCTGGACCGACACACGGTCGTCGCGCCAGACCTGCAGCGCAGCGCTCCGGGTGCCCTGCATCACGATGTGCGCCCAGACGAGGAACACCACCACGACCACCAGCAGCACGGCGACGATCCACGCGGTCCACCGCAGTACTCGGTTCATGCGACCACCGTACGACGCATCAGCACCTCGTTCCGACCGTCGGGCAGGGGAGCGCCCGGTTCGTCGAGTGCGGTGAACCCGGCGCGTTCGTAGGTGTGCCGGGCGACGGTGTTGTCGGGCATCACGGAGAGTTCGAGCGCCCTGCCACCGGAGGCCGCTGCCCACTCCGCGATCGTCTCGATCAGGGCACGTGCGACGCCTCGGCCCCGGCTGGCGGGGTCGACCCACATCGAGATGAGTTCGGCTGGCGCACCGGCGTCGGCGCCCGGGACACCGCTGGCCATCCCGACGACGTCGCCCTCGGCGGCGACCGCCAGCAGGTCGAGCGCACCGGGGATCGACAGGCGTGTCCGCCAGCGGTGCTCGGGGGCGTCCGCCCAGTCCTGCAGCGTCGAGCCGAACGCGTGCGGGGAGTCGGCGAGCGCTCGCAGCCGGACGGGTCGCCAGACGCGCCAATCGTCCGCGGTCACCCGGCGCAGCTCGATCGTCACGCCTCGACGGTACCGGCGGAGGTCCCTCGGTGAGCAGAAATGGTCGGGTGCGGGATGCGCACTCGACCATTTCTGCTCACCATCGCGCCGCGGGCGCCGCGGGCGCTACGCCGTGATCGCGGCGCGGATCTCGGCGGCTGCTGCGCCGACGTCCGACGCGCTGTAGATCGCGCTGCCGGCGACGGCGATCCGGGCACCGGCCTCCTGCACCGAGGCGACGGAGGACGCGTTCACGCCGCCGGCGATCGAGAACGGCACACCCGACTCCTTGCCGGCGTCGAGCAGTGTCGAGAACGTGAAGCCCTCTTCCGCCTGCTCGTCGAGCCCGGCGTGGACCTCGACGAACTCGGCGCCGAGCGCGACGACCTCGCGGGCACGGGCGGCCTTGTCGGAGACGCCGATCAGGTCGACGACGATGCCCTTGCCGTGCTTCTTCGCGGCCTTGACGGCGCCGACGATGGTCGAGTCACCGGCGACACCGAGGACGGTGACCAGGTCGGCTCCGGCCGAGAACGCGATGTCGGCCTCGAGCTCGCCGGCGTCCATCGTCTTGAGGTCGGCGAAGACGATCTTGTCCGGGTGGGCTTCCTTGATCGCGGTGACGGCGGACAGGCCGGCGCTCTTGATCAGGGGCGTTCCGAGCTCGAGGACGTCGACGTGCGGCGCGGCCGCGGCGGCGAGTTCGAGGGCGGCTTCGGTGGTCAGGGTGTCCATGGCGAACTGGAGCTGCATGTGGATGCCTTTCATTCGAGGTTTGCGTGTCGGGGCCAGAGGTCGTCGGCGGATTGCCCGCCGCGGGACCAGAGCGTGTGGAACAGGGCGTCGCCGACCAGGGCGACGGCCTGCTCGAAGAGGCTGCCGGCGTACTGCGCCGAGGCCGTGCCGGAGCGGTCGGTCTTCGTCGCTGCCGGCAGCACGAGGGTGACGTCCGCGACCTCGGACAACGGGGAGTCGTCGGTGGTCGACAGGGCGACGACGGACGCGCCGACGTCGTGCGCGGTGCGGGCGGCCTGCACGATGCCGGTGGTCGTGCCGGAACCGCTCGCGACGAGGAGCACGTCCCCGGGCCGGATCGCGGGCGTGGTGACCTCGCCGACGACGTGGACGTCGCGACCGAGGTGCATGAGCCGCATCGCGGTCATGCGCAGCGCGAGTCCGGAACGGCCGGCACCGTGCACGAAGACACGGTGGGAGCGGTCGATCAGGTCGAGGGCGCGCTCGGCCGACGCGTCGTCGACGTTCGCGGCGAGGTCGGTGACCTCGCGCACGATCACGTCGAACGCTGCGGGGACGGTGGGTTCTGCCATGTCCACGAGCATGCCGTCGCGCGGCCCGCCGCACCGCTACCCGCGTCGGCAGGCATCCCACCCGATCGGGTGGCCCCGTCCGCACGGGTGGGACAGGTAGGTTCGGCTCCCATGGACGCCATCGCACCCGACCGGGAGGCCCGTGGCGAGCCCGCCAGTCGGCTCGCCGCCTCGGAGCACGCCCGGACCGTCGCCGAGCAGGCGGACCGTCAGGCGCTCACCCTCGAGTCCGTGCTCGCCGTGCTCCGGTCACCACGGGTGTCGGACGCCGCCGCGCGGGCCGAGGCCGTCGAGATCGCGTCGGCAGCACTCGTCGACCTGCGCACCGAGACCGACCACCAGCGCAGCACCCTGCTGGAGCCGGTCACCGGGGCGTTCTCGCGCCTCCGAGCCGACCTGCGCCCGCTCGTCCGGTTCGGCGACCTCGACGTGCAGTTCGTCGAGCCGCCGACCACCGGCCGCGCACTGCCGGGCGACGTCGCCCACGCGGCCCGCGCCATCGTCCGGACCGCCGTGCTCGCCCTGGTCGACGGTGGTGCGGCCAAGCGGGTCCGCATCCAGTGGGACTGCGACGGCCGGAACCTGCTCATGCAGCTCCGTGACGACGGGTCCGGCACCCTCGACGTGCACGACGACGCCATGCGGCCGATCGCAGAACGGGTCGTCACCCTCGACGGCCGCGTCCAGGTGTCGAGCACGCCGGACTGGGGCTCGGTCCTCGACATCTCGCTGCCCCTCGACCCGTCGCCGACCGAGGTGGACTCGGTCGCGGACGACGACCTCACCCCGCGGGAGCGCGACGTGCTGCGGCTGCTCGCGACGGGTGTCGGCAACCGCGAGATCGCCGAGGGCCTGGGCATCAGCGTCAACACCGTGAAGTACCACGTGGCGAACCTGCTCCGGAAGCACGGCGCCCGCACCCGTGCCGAGCTCGCCGCCTTCAGTTCCCGGGCGTGACCCCGGAGGGGCTGAAGCGGTAGCCCATGCCGGACTCGGTGACCAGGTACCGCGGGGTCGCCGAGTCGGGCTCGAGCTTCCGCCGCAGCTGCGCCATGTACAGCCGCAGGTACCCGGAGTCGTTGCCGTGCGAGGGCCCCCACACCTCGGTCAGGAGCATCTCGCGGGTCATCAGCCGGTCGGGGTTCGTGACGAGCACCTCGAGCAGGCGCCACTCGGTCGGGGTCAGTCGGATCGCGGGACCGCTGGCCGGGGTGACCTGCTTCGCGACGAGGTCCACGACGAGGTCGCCGATCCGGATCGTCGGCGCGCTGTCGACGCCGGCCGGGGCACGGCGTCGTCCGAGGGCCCGCAACCGCGCCAGCAGCTCGTCCATCTGGAACGGCTTCGTCACGTAGTCGTCCGCGCCGGCGTCGAGTGCGTCGACCTTGTCGGACGAGTCGGTCCGTCCGGACAGCACGAGCACCGGCACCTGCGACCACCCCCGGATGCCCTCGAGCACCCCGATGCCGTCGAGCCGGGGCATGCCCAGGTCGAGCAGCACCAGGTCGGGGCGTTCGGTGATGACGGCGTCGATCGCCGCGCGCCCGTCCTTCGCCGTCACGACCTCGTACCCGCGGGCGGCGAGCGTGACGGAGAGCGCTCGGACGAGTTGCGCGTCGTCGTCCGCGATCAGGACCTTCACCGGAGCTCCACTCCCACGTGCCCGGCGATCGGCAGCCGCACCACGACGGTGAGCCCACCACCCGGGGTGTCGTCGACCTCGATCGTGCCGCCCATGCCCTCGGTGAAGCCCCGCGCGAGTGCGAGACCGAGTCCGAGGCCCGTCTCGTTGTCGGTGTCGCCGAGCCGTTGGAACGGCTGGAAGACCTCGTCGACCCGGTCCGACGGGATACCCGGACCGTGGTCGGCGATCCGGAGCTCGACCCCGCCTCCGAAGGCGCTCGCCGCGACGCGCACGCGGGTGCCGTCGGGTGCGTAGCGGACGGCGTTCGCGAGCAGGTTCACGACGACCCGCTGCAGCAGGACCGGGTCGGCGAGGACCGGCGGCAGGTCCGCCGGCAGGTCGAGGTCGACGTCGTCGGGCCCGAGCTCGAGCTCGTCGAGCGCCGGTGCGACCACCGTGTCGAGGGCCAGCGGCCCGGACGCGACCGCGAGCACACCCGCCTGCACACGACTGACGTCCAACAGGTCTGCCAACAGCACCGCCAGCTGACCGAGGCTCTCGTCGGCGGTCGCGAGCAGCGCCTCCCGGTCGGCCCTGGACAGGTCGACGTCCAGCGCACGCAACGACTGGACGGCGGCCGAGGCGGCCGCGATCGGCCGACGCACGTCGTGGCCGACGGCCGCGAGGATCGCGCTGCGGACGCGGTCAGCCGCCGCGATCCGCTCCGCGTCCAGCGCGGTGCGCGTCAACGAGCGGTGTTCGACCGCGGCGTCGAGCTGCTGCTCGACGACGCGCAGCAACCGGCGCTGCGTCGGGTCGTCCGGAGCGCCCGCGAACTCGAGCACGGCACCGGACGGGAGGCTCGTGGACGCGTCCGGCGATTCGCCGAACGTCCCCGACGTGGCCGGTTCCTCGTTCCCCTGCCGGATCCGGACACCGGCGAACCCGAAGGCCTCGCGGGTGCGGTCGAGCAGGGCCTGCAGGGCGTCGTCGCCGCGGAGGACGCTGCCGGCGATCCCCATCAGCAGACCCGACTCCGCCGCGGCGCGACGGGCAGCACGCGAACGTCTGGCGGACCGGTCGACCACGAAGCTGACGAGTACGGCACTGATGACGTACATGACCAGGGCGAAGAGGTGCCACGGCTGCTGCACCGTGACCATGTGCAGGGGTTGGACGAAGAAGAAGTCGAGGCTCAGTCCGGACAGCACCGCCGTGAACACCGCCGGCCACATCCCGCCGACGAGCGCCACGACGAGCACCAGCAACTGGTACGCCAGGACGTCCACGGTGATGGCGTCGGGGTCGCTGCCGATCGACAGGACCCAGGTGAGCAGGGGCCCGACCAGGACCGAGAGCACGAACGCGGCGAGGACCCGTCCGCGGGACAGACTGCCGCCGAGCTTGGGCAGGGCGAAGCCACCACCGGCGCGCTCGTGCGTGACGACGTGCACGTCGATGTCGCCCGACTCCCGGATCACCGTGTTGCCGATGCCCGGGCCGGTCAGGGCCGCGGCGAGCCGACTGCGACGGCTGACGCCGATGACGATCTGGGTCGCGTCGATCGACCGCGCGAACCGCACGAGGGTCGACGGCACGTCGTCGCCGACCACCTGGTGGTACGTCCCGCCGAGCTGTTCGAGCAGGGTGCGTTGGGCACCGAGCGCCCCCGGGTGGCGCTCGCGCAGGCCGTCGTTCGTCGTCACGTGCACGGCCGCGAGTTCACCCCCGGCACTGCGGGCAGCGATGCGGGCACCGCGGCGCAGGAGGGTCTCGCCCTCGGGGCCGCCGGTCAGGGCGACCAGCACGCGCTCCCGGGTCTCCCACCGGTGCTCGATGCCGTGCTCGGCGCGGTAGGCCTTGAGCGCGTCGTCGACCTCGTCCGCCAGCCAGAGCAGCGCGATCTCGCGCAACGCCGTCAGGTTCCCGAGCCGGAAGTAGTTCGACAGGGCCGCATCGATCCGGGCAGCCGGGTACACGAGCCCGTCGGAGAGCCGCTCGCGCAAGGCGGCCGGTGCCAGGTCGACGACCTCGATCTGGTCGGCCGCGCGCACCACGGCGTCGGGGACGGTCTCGCGCTGCACGGTGCCCGTGATCTCGCGGACCACGTCACCGAGGGACTGCATGTGCTGCACGTTGACCGTCGAGATGACGTCGATGCCGGCGGCCCGCAGCGCTTCGACGTCCTGCCAGCGCTTCTCGTTCGGACTGCCGGGAGCGTTCGTGTGCGCGAGTTCGTCGACGAGGGCGACCTCGGGCGCTCGCCGGAGCACCGCGTCGAGGTCCAGGTCGTCGAGCTCCACACCGCGGTGGTCCACGGTGCGGCGCGGCACGACCTCGAGGCCGTCGACGAGCGCAGCGGTGGCGGCCCGTTCGTGCGTCTCGACCACGGCGACGACGACGTCCCGGCCCTCGTCGAGCAGCCGGCGGCCCTCCTCGAGCATGGTGAACGTCTTGCCGACGCCCGGTGCGGCACCGAGCAGGACCCGTAGCTTGCCGCGCTTCACGTGCTCATCCTCTCGCGTCGGCTGTTGCAGGGCTGCCGGTCGACTGATATACTCCTTGTAACCGTTCCCACCAAGGCTCGAGCCCAGGCTTCCTCAAATCGGGTGGGACTGTCCCGTCCCGCGTCCGTCTCGGACGCGGGACGGAGTTCTTCACCGCTCACGTTCGTTCCCCACGCTGTAGTTGCTGCCGGCTTGCCCGACGAGCACGACGACCTGATCGACGGCATCGGCGGACGGCCGAGCTGGGCGGCGAGGTGACCGCACGTCAGGACAGCTTCGCCAGCGCGAGGTTCAGGGCCAGCACGTTCACGACGGGCTCGCCGAGGAACCCGAGCTGACGCGACTCGGTGTGCGATGCGACCAGCTGCCGCACCGTGTCCTCGGACACGCCCCGCGCCGCCGCCACCCGCACGACCTGCTGCGACGCGTACGCGGGGCTGATGTCCGGGTCGAGGCCCGAACCCGAGGCGGTGACCGCGTCGGCGGGGACGTCCGCCTCCGAGACCCCGTCGGCCTTCGCCAGTGCCCCCTGCCGCTCCTTGACGGCCTTGAGCAGGTCCGGGTTGTTCGGTCCGAGGTTCGAGCCGGACGAGGCCCCGGCGTCGTAGCCGTCCTCGCCAGCTGCGGAGGGCCGCGACTGGAACCAGCGATCCGCCTGCTTGCCGGAGAACGACTGCCCGATGAGGGAGGACCCCACGACGGCGGCGGACGAATCGGTGACCTCCGAGCCGTTGGCCTGCTCGTGGAACACCCCCTGGCCGACGCCCCAGACGGCGAGCGGGTAGCCGACGCCGAGCACGACGGTGGCGAGCAGGGTGAGGCGGATGGCCACACCAGCGGAACGGACGGTGGAACGTGCAGATGCCATGACTAGAACCCCGGGATGAGACCGACCACGAGGTCGATCAGTTTGATGCCGATGAAGGGGACGATCACGCCGCCGAGCCCGTAGACGAGCAGGTTGCGGCCGAGGATCGACGACGCTGCGGCGGCGCGGTACTTGACGCCGCGCAGTGACAGCGGGATGAGCGCCACGATGACGAGCGCGTTGAAAACGACGGCGGACAGGATCGCGGACGACGGGCTGTGCAGGCCCATGATGTTGAGCGCCGCGAGCCCGGGGAACGCCGCCTGGAACATCGCCGGGATGATCGCGAAGTACTTCGCGACGTCGTTGGCGATGGAGAAGGTGGTGAGGGCCCCGCGGGTGATGAGCAGCTGCTTGCCGATCCGGACGACGTCGATGAGCTTGGTCGGGTCGGAGTCGAGGTCGACCATGTTGCCCGCCTCCTTCGCCGCCGTCGTGCCGGTGTTCATCGCGACGCCGACGTCGGCCTGCGCCAGGGCCGGGGCGTCGTTGGTGCCGTCGCCGGTCATCGCGACGAGGTTGCCGCCCTCCTGCTCGCGCTTGATGTACGCGAGCTTGTCCTCCGGGGTGGCCTCGGCCAGGAAGTCGTCGACGCCGGCCTCGTGCGCGATCGCGGCCGCGGTTCGGGGGTTGTCACCGGTGATCATCACCGTGCGGATGCCCATCGACCGGAGCTCGGCGAACCGTGACGCCATGCCGTCCTTGACGACGTCCTTCAGGTGCACGACGCCGAGCAGGGCGACCGCGCCGTCCGAGGAGCGGCGGCCGACGACCAGTGGGGTGCCGCCCTGGTCGGAGATCTCCGCGACGGTGGAGTCGATCGCGGCAACCAAACCGGCGTCGGGGGTGTCTGCCCAGGCCAGTACGGCCGCAGCGGCACCCTTTCGGATCTGCGACCCGTCCGGCAGGTCCAGACCGGACATGCGCGTCTGCGCCGTGAACGGCACCTCGACGGCACCGTCCGGCAGTGCCGGCGTCACCCCGGCGTCGGCAGCGAGCGACACGATCGAGCGGCCTTCGGGCGTCGAGTCTGCCGCGCTCGACAGGGCTGCTGCCGCCATCAGCGAAGCCTCGCTCACGCCCGGCACCGGCACCACGCGGGACGCCCGACGGTTGCCGTACGTGATCGTGCCGGTCTTGTCGAGCAGCAGGGTGGTGATGTCGCCGGCGGCCTCGACCGCGCGGCCCGACATCGCGAGCACGTTGTGCTGCACGAGCCGGTCCATGCCGGCGATGCCGATCGCGGAGAGCAGGGCGCCGATGGTGGTCGGGATGAGGCAGACGAGCAGGGCGATCAGGACGGGGACGCTGACCGTGGCACCGACGAGTCCCGCGATGGGCTGCATCGTCAGGCAGACGATCACGAAGACGATCGACAGCGAGGCGAGCAGGATGTTCAGCGCGATCTCGTTGGGCGTCTTCTGCCGGGCTGCACCCTCGACGAGGCGGATCATCCGGTCGATGAAGGTCTCACCAGGGGTCGAGGTGATGCGCACGATGATCCGGTCGGACAGCACCCGGGTGCCGCCGGTGACGGCACTGCGGTCGCCGCCGGACTCGCGGATGACCGGTGCGGACTCCCCCGTGACGGCCGACTCGTCGACGGACGCGATGCCGTCGATGACGTCACCGTCACCGGGGATCACCTCGCCGGCGACGACGACCACCACGTCACCCTTGGCCAGGTCGACCGACGCGACCTCCTCGGTCTCGTTGCCGATCGCCGCTGCGTCGGCCGGGTCGTAGCCGAGCACCCGTCGGGCGCTCGTGGTCGAGCGGGTCTTCCGCAGCGTGTCGGCCTGCGCTTTCCCACGGCCCTCGGCGACCGACTCCGCCAGGTTCGCGAAGACGACGGTGAGCCAGAGCCACACCGCGATGGCGATGGTGAACGCGGACGGCTCGACGACGGCGGCCGCCGTCGTCAGGGCTGCGCCGACCTCGACGATGAACATGACGGGGTTCCGCCACATCAGTCGCGGATCGAGTTTCCGCAGGGCTCCCGGGAGGCCCGCCACCAGTTGACGGGGTCCGAATGCGGACGAGCGGGTGGCCGGCTCCACTGCGGTGCGCGGTTCCGGCTCGGTGGTCACGGTCATGACAGTCCTTCTGCGAGCGGGCCCAGTGCGAGCACCGGGAAGTAGGTGAGTGCGGTGACGATGACGGCGACGCCGCCGAGCAGCCCGATGAACAGCGGGCGGTGGGTGGGCAGCGTGCCGGCGGTCTCGGGTACCCGGTCCTGGGCGGCGAGGGACCCGGCGAGCGCCAGGACGAACACCATCGGCACGAAGCGGCCGAGCAGCATCACGACGCCGAGCGCGGAGTTCATCCACGTGGTGTTCGCGGTGAGTCCGCCGAAGGCCGAGCCGTTGTTGTTCGCGCCCGAGGTGAAGGCGTAGAGCAGCTCGGACAGACCGTGGTTGCCGGGGTTGAAGATCGACGTGCCGAGCACCTGTTCCCGGACACCGGGGATCACGAGCGAGAGTCCGGTCGCGAGGAGCACGAGGGTCGGCGTCACCAGGATGTACAGCGCCGCGAAGGTCATCTCCTTGGCGCGGATCTTCTTGCCGAGGTACTCCGGCGTCCGGCCGACGAGCAGCCCGCCGATGAACACCGTGATGACGGCGAGCACGAGCATGCCGTACAGGCCGGAACCGACACCGCCGGGGGTGACCTCGCCGAGCATCATGTTGAGCATCGCCATCATCCCGCCGATCGGCGTGAAGCTGTCGAACATGCCGTTCACCGCACCGGTCGAGGTCGCGGTCGACGTCGTGCCGAACAGGGTGGTGCCGAGGATCCCGAACCGGGTCTCCTTGCCCTCCATCGCGGCACCGGCTGCGTGTGTGGCGAGCCCCCCACCGCTGAGCTCGGCGATCGACATCACCGACAGGGACACGAGGAAGATCGCGCCCATCACGGCGAGGATCGCGTAGCCCTGGCGGTCGTCGCCGACCATCCGGCCGAAGGTGCGCGGCAGCGAGAACGGGATGACGAGCATCAGGAAGACCTCGACCAGGTTCGTCCACGCCTGCGGGTTCTCGAACGGGTGCGCCGAGTTGGCGTTGAAGTAGCCACCGCCGTTCGTGCCGAGTTCCTTGATCGCCTCCTGCGACGCCACGAACCCGTCCGGCAGGTGCTGCGTGCCACCGACCAGCGTGGTGACGTCGGTGCCGCTCCCCCACGACTGGATGACGCCGCCGGCGACGAGCACGATCGCGAAGACGAACGCCCCGGGCAGCAGCAGCCGACCGACGCCGCGGACGACGTCGACCCACACGTTGCCGAGCGTTCCGGACTTGCGCCGGGCGAACCCGCGGACCAGCGCCACGGCGACGGCGAGCCCGACGGCTGCGGACAGGAAGTTCTGCACCGCGAGGCCGGCCATCTGCACGCTGTACCCGACGGTGACCTCGGGCGAGTAGGACTGCCAGTTCGTGTTCGCGACGAACGACGCCGCGGTGTTGAACGCGAGCGACGGGCCCACGGCGGGCAGCCCGAGGTCGCCGGGCAGCACGACCTGGATGCGCTGCAGCAGGTAGACGAGCAGGAGGCCGACGACGCTGAAGAGCAGCACGCCGCGCAGGTACACGGGCCACGACTGCTCGGCGTCCGGGTCGACCCCGATCAGCCGGTAGACCCCGCGCTCGATCCGGTTGTGCCGGACGGGTGTGAAGACCCGGGCCATCCAGTCGCCGAGCGGCCGGTAGGCGACGACGAGCAGCAGGACGAGCGTGGCGACCTGGACGATCCCCGCCCAGACGTCCGCGGCGACCGACGCGCCCACGGCGCCCACTAGAACCGCTCCGGACGCACGAGCGCCCAGACGAGGTACACGACAGCGGCGATGCCGAGGACGGCGGCCGCGATGGTGATGCCGATCACAGCCGTTCCACCCCCTTGGCGATCAGTGCCACCACGCCGAACACGGCGAGGACACCGGCGACGACGAACACGTCGAACACGAGGGACTCCAGAAGGTCTGCGGTGTCCGCGCCGGGCGACGCGGACGGCACCACGTGTGGTGCCGAGACCGATGCTGGGTCCTGCGCCGGGCCTCCTGGGCGCTCCTAACGGTTTCCTCACGCCGCCCTGGCGGACGCATGCGCCCCGCTAACGCGCGCTCGCCGCCCGGAGCCGCGTGGCCAGCGCACCGACGGCGTCGCGGAGGTCCTCGGGACCCTCGACGACGAAGTCGACCGCGAACCCCGCGAACGCTCCGGCGAGCCCCGGCCAGGACCACGAACCGAGCGTGACGCGAATCCGCTCGTCGGACAGGGGTTCGACGACGGCATCCTCGGGCAGGTAGGGCGTGATCGTCCGTGCGTCGGCGGCCGTCACGGTGACCGAGCCGACGCACGGCCACACGTCGGCCTGCGCCGATCCCTTGAAGCGCGCCGACACGAAGGCCACGGGGTCGCCACCGGGTACGGGCCGTGGGGTGAACGGCACCCGTGTGCGCATCCGCGGGGTGATCCGGTCGATGCGATGGGTGCGCCAGTCGTCGCGGTCGAGGTCCCAGTCGAGCAGGTACCAGCGGCCGTTCCGCGCGATCACGGCGTGCGCTTCCACCCGGTGCGGGGTCTCGTCCTCGCCGTAGCCGAAGCGGAACACCTCGCGCAGATGGACGGCCTCGCTCACCGCCACCAGCACGTCCGGGTCGGTCGTGGTGCGGCTCGTCGCGGTCACGGCCTGCACCGCGTCGATGCGCGACCGGAGCCGCGCGGGCATGACCTGCCGGACCGTCGCGAGCGCTCGGGCGGCCGGCTCGGCGATGTCCGCGCCCGAGGCGGGGGCGACGGTCAGGGCGAGCGCGATCGCCACGGCCTGGTCGTCGTCGAACAGCAGCGGCGGAAGGTCCGAGCCCGCTGCGAGCCGGTAGCCCCCGGCCGGCCCGCGGAGCGCCTCCACCCGGTACCCGAGCTCGCGGAGCCGGTCGACGTCGCGGCGGACCGTGCGGGGGCTGACCTCGAGGCGTCCGGCGAGCTCGTCGCCTGGCCAGTCGCGGTGCACCTGCAACAGCGACAGCAGCGCGAGCATGCGCGAGGAGGGTCCGGCCATGTCGATCATTCTCGTCGGAGAAGCGGACACGATCTGACCGCATTGCCGGTCATCCTCGTTCCATGAGCATCGAAACGACACCCCACCTCAACTTCGACGGCAGCGCCCGCGAGGCCCTCGACTTCTACGCATCGGTCTTCGGCGGCGAGGTCACCGCCGCCACCTACGGCCAGATGGGCGCCCTGGACGACCAGGCCTGGGCCGACCGCATCGTCTTCGGCCAGGTCTCCACCGACGCCGGGTTCCGGGTCATGGCCTTCGACGTCTGGCCCGGGCAGCCCTACGACCAGGGATCGAACGCGTTCTACGTGTTCGTGCACGGCGACGACTCCGCCGAGATCGAGCGGTACTGGGCCGTGCTGTCCGACGGCGCCGAGATCCGGCAGCCCCTCGCCCCCTCGGCCTGGGCACCACTCGCCGGGCAGCTCCGCGACCGCTTCGGTGTGGTCTGGCAGCTCGACGTCGCCCCGGCCGACCGCTAGCTGTAGTTCCCCGTGGCCGCGGTCAGCGCGTCGGCGTCCACGTCGACACGGTGACCGCGGCCGTCACCGTCGCCGGGGCGAACACCGCGTCCGGTGCGACGTGGTGGTGGCTCGGCCCCATGTGGACCACGTCGTGGACGTCCTCGGCGGAGAGGTCCATCGTCCAGGTCAGGTCCTCTGAGGACCGCAGGACGAACGACGGCGTGAGCGAGTCGTGCAGCCGCCGCTCCTTCTCCGGGTCGACGGAGATCGTCGCCTCGGCCAGCTCCGCCAGGTGGCCGGTGCGCGGGGTCACGACGACCAGCACGCCCTCGGGGTGCAGGACACGGGCGTACTCGGTCTGGTTGCGCGGTGCGAAGACGTCGAGGACGACGGCGGCAGCGTCGTCGACGACCGGGAGGCGCTCGGTCACGTCCCCGACGACGGCTCCGGCACGTTCGTGGACGCGGGCCGCGCGGCGGATCGCGATGGCCGACAGATCCAACGCGACCCCGAGCCTCCCGTCCGCACCGTCCGGGACGTGCGCTGCGTCGGGAACCTGCGCTGCGTCCAGCGCATGCGCCAGGTACGTTCCCGGACCGGACCCGACGTCGAGCACGATGCCGGGGGCCGTCGCCTCGGCAACGGCGTCGGCGAGCGCCCGCTCGACAGGCGCGTAGTGGCCCCGTCCCAGGAACCGCAGCCGCGCGTCGACCATCTCCGGGGTGTCCGCGGTGAGCGCCCGACGCTTCGCCGGCAGGAGCGTCAGGTGGCCCTGCTTGGCCTCGTCGAACCGGTGCCCGGTCGCACAGCCGACCTGGCCGCCGTCGACCCGACCGAGGGGCTCGGCGCACACGGGGCAGGCGAGCATCGGCAGCAGGTCGTCACGCACCGGCCCAGCGTACGGGGCCTCGCTAGCCTGGCCGGATGTCGCTGCAGCAGCTCTTCGGCCTCGACGGACGCACCGCCCTGGTGACGGGAGGCAGTTCCGGCATCGGACGCGCCATCGCCACCGCACTCGCCGACGCGGGTGCGCACGTGCTCGTCGCTGCTCGGACACGGTCAACCATCGACGCGACGGTCGACGACATCCGCGCCGCTGGAGGATCGGCCGACGGCATCGTCGCCGACCTGTCCTCGCGCGCCGGAGCACACGCACTCGCCGATGCGGCGGGCGACGTCGACGTCCTCGTGAACTCCGCGGGGATCAACCTCCGGCCGCCGATGGCCGACCTCGACGAGGACACCTGGGACGCCACGATGGCCGTGAACCTCGACGCACCCTTCGTGCTCGGCCAGCGGCTCGCGCCCGGCATGGCCGCGCGCGGCCACGGCCGGATCATCAGCATCAGCTCGCAGCAGGCGCACCGTCCGTTCGCCTCGAGTGGCGCGTACGGGGTCTCCAAGGCAGGCCTGGAGGCACTGGCCCGGTCCCAAGCGGAGGCCTGGTCCGCGCAGGGGGTCACCTCCAACGTCCTCATCCCCGGTTTCGTACGGACGCCGCTCAACGAGCGGCTCGGTTCCGACCCGGCCGCGGTGTCAGCCCTCGCGGCGCGGACGCTGGTCGGCCGGAACGGACTCGCTTCGGACTTCGCCGCCGCTGCCGTGTTCCTCGCCGGCCCCGGTTCGGCGTACGTCACGGGGCAGTCCATCGCGGTCGACGGCGGGTTCTCCGTCCACTGACCTCGAGGTGCGCCGACGACAGGGTGCTGCGCAGCAGTACGGTCAGGACATGGCAGTCATCGAGCAGGCAACGCTCCGCCCCTCCAAGGCCGAGGCGCTCGCCGCCTGGCTGCCCGACCAGGCGTGGAGCGGCGTCGTCGCGGGAGCGCCGCTGCAGGTCGTCGGGCAGTTCCGGTTCGACGACCCCGCCGGCGAGGTCGGCGTCGAAGTGCTGCTCGCCCGCACCGAGGACGGCCGGGTCCTGCAGGCGCCACTGACCTACCGGGATGCACCGCTGCCCGGCGCCGACGCGTTCCTGGTCACCGAGATGGACCACTCCGTGCTCGGGCGACGCTGGGTGTACGACGCCGTGGGCGATCCGGTCCACGCCGACGTCCTGCGCCGGACGATCGTCACCGGCGGGCACGAAGCGGAGCTCGAACTGGCGAACGATGCCGGACGGCGGCCGAAGGACGCCTGGGCCCACGGCAGCGGCTCCGAACCCGACTCCCCCGATGTCACCTCGGTGCACGCGACCACGACGGGCGCGGTGACGTCGATCGCGACCGACCACGGCACGATCGTCATCGCTCGGGTCGTCGGCACCGCCCTGCCCGAGGGCGAGAAGCTGACCGGTACGTGGACGGACGACTCCGGAGTGCTCGCCGTCCTGCTGCCCGAACGCGCCTGAGGTACTGGCAGGGCCTGCCTGCACCGGGGACCGGCTGGCAGGATCGGGGGCGTGAAGACACTGGAGTTGCCACAGACCGACCTCACCGCATCCGACGTCGTCGTCGGCTTGATGCGGATCAACGACATGAGCGACGAGGACATCCGCGCGCTCTACAGCGCCTCGCGTGACGCGGGCGTGAACCTGTTCGACCACGCCGCGGTGTACGGCGAGTGGCACGGTTGCGAGGAGCGGTTCGGTGCCGCCGTGACGCTGTCACCGTCGGAGCGTGCCGAGATCGTGCTGCAGACCAAGGTCGGCATCCGTCCGACCCCGAACGGCGCGTACTTCGACTTCTCGTACGAGCACATCCTCGAGTCGGTCGAGGAATCGCTCACCGCGCTGCAGACCGAGTACATCGACATCCTGCTCCTGCACCGCCCCGACGCCTTGGTGGAGCCGGAAGAAGTCGCAAAGGCCTTCGACGAGCTGCACGCCGCCGGCAAGGTGCACCACTTCGGGGTCTCGAACCACACCCCCGGTCAGGTCGACCTGCTCAAGAAGCACGTCCAGCAGCCGCTCGCCTTCAACCAGGTGCAGCTGAGCATCACGCACGCCAACGTCATCTCGCAGGGCCTCACGGCGAACATGGGTGGCCTCGACCAGTCGATCTCCCGCGACAACGACATCCTCAACTACTCGCGGATCAACGACATCACGCTGCAGGCCTGGTCGCCGTTCCAGAAGGGGTTCTTCGACGGCGTCTTCCTCGGCGACCGCGAGCAGTACGCCGACCTCAACGACGTCCTCGAGGAGATCGCCGCCGCGCACGGGGTCACCCCGACCGGCATCGCCGTCGCCTGGATCACCCGGCACCCCGCGCACTTCCAGGTCGTCCTCGGCACGACGAACCCGCAGCGCGTCCGCGACTCGGCGGCCGGCTCGGACGTCGAGCTGTCGCGCGAGGAGTGGTACCGGATCTTCACCGCCGCGGGGCACACCGTTCCGTGAGCCCATCGGGCAGGGTGGAGTCGTGCTCCACGACCTCACCCTGCCCGTCCGCCTGTCCGCCCGCGCCGGTTCGGTGGTGGTGCGGAACGCGGTCGACGGCGACCTCGACGCCCTGATGGCGCTGTTGTCCGACGACCCGATCAGTGCCGCCCGCGGCGATGTCGCCGCCCCGGAGGACCGCCCGCAGTACGCCGCGGCCCTTCGATCGATCACCGACGACCCGGCGAACGCGCTGCTGGTCGCCGAGGACGAGTCCGGTCGGCTCGTCGGCACGCTGCAGCTCACCCGGATCCCGGGCATGGCTCGCCGGGGTTCGACGCGGCTGCTCGTCGAGGCCGTCCGCGTGAGCAGTGCGCTCCGCTCGGGCGGCATCGGCAGCGCGCTGATGCGCTGGGTGACCGACGTCGCAGCGCCGGACCTCGGGACCCCGCTCGTGCAGCTCACCTCGGACGCCGCCCGGACGGATGCGCACCGGTTCTACGAGCGCCTCGGATTCACCGCGTCCCATGTCGGCTTCAAGTACCGCGTCCCTGGCGTCGGCGCAGACCGGCAAGCGTGAACCGCGCGTCTCCCCAGCGGCGGCGAGGCGGCCCGACCCACTGAAACATCAGTGGCAGACTCGTCCCATGCCGGCGCCCGCCAGTTCTCTCGGTGGCCGGTCCACCGACTCGAGTCGATGACGTCGCTCTTCGTCGACGAATCGAAGACGAAGGGCTACCTCATGGTCGCCGTCGTCGTTGCCCCAGGTGAGCAGACGACGCTCCGCCGCAAGATACGAGCCCTCGTACTGCCCGGTCAGCGACGACTCCACTTCACCAGCGAGAGCGATTCTCGACGGCGTCACGTCCTGTCGACCCTGGACCAGATCGGAGTGCGCGCACACCTCGTCCGTTCCGACCTGAAGCACGAGCCGAGCGACCGTGAAGCGTGCCTGCGTGAGCTCGTTGCGCTCGCGGCGAGCGCCGGACACGAGCGGATCGTACTCGAGCGAGACGTGTCGATCGAGCGCGCTGACAAGAAGGTCCTCTACGACGCCGTTCATGCACACGGGGTGCGGGATGCGCTCACGTACGCGCACGAGACCGCGCACCACGAGCCGCTTCTGTGGGCGGCCGACGCGATCGCTTGGAGCCAGGCCAAGGGTGGCGATTGGCGCCGGCGCGCCCAACCCATGATCGTGTCTGCAGCAATCAGACCGTAGAAAGCGCAAAGCTCGGCTCACCGACCGTCCGGAAGGCTGCCGAGCTCACTTCGCGCCGCTACTGCAACGCGCCCTCCGATGGTACAACGATCGGCCCGGCGGCCGATACCCCAGGATTTCAGTCGGCGGAGGCCGGGGCCCCCGAGGACGGGACGCGCACGTCGACCGGGGACACCGCGGCGGGGTCGGCGGAGGCACCACCCACGACGTCGAAGGAGATCCCGAGCATCGCTGGGTCCTCGTCGAGCTCCAGCCCGTCCTCGCGGACCTGGTCCTCCGGGATTGCACGGCCACCAGACGGGTCCCACGAGTTCGCGATCGACATGCCGACGAGCATGCCGGGCGACCTTGAGTGCCGCCTCTGAACCGCCGCAGAAGACCCGATCAGCGGTCGAGATCAGGCACCGTCCGCCGCGATCAGCTCGAGCTGCGTCAGAGCGACGTCGGTACCCGCCGTGAACACGAACGACGAGCCGCCGCCGATGATCCGGAACACCCGGGTCTGCCCGGGCCAGGTGAACTCGGCGCCGTCGACGGCCGTGACGGTCTCGCCGAGGGACACCTGCCACGAGTACGAACCCGGGGTCGCCACCGTCACGGTGTACAGCGACGCGGCGGGGCAGTCCACGTCGAACGCCACCGACTCCCCCGCGGCGAGCGCCGTGACGGTCCGCCCGGTGTCGTCGACCAGTGCCGACGAGCCCTCCGACGACATCCCGACGGGCAGCAGGTCGACCGGGGCGTCCCGGTAACCGTGGACCTCGGAGGCCGACACCGGCCGGGTGTCCGATGCCCAGCCCTGCGGTTCGGACGACAGCGTGAAGACGATGTGCGACGCCGACACCACCACGTGGTGCGGGATGCTGACGGACGTCCAGGGCGAGCCGTCGACCGTCACCGACGCCACGTAGGCACCTGCGGAACCGTCGGCGATCTCGATGACGGTGGGCGTTCCTCCCGGCTGCTGCAGCACCGTCCTGCGGACCGACGGCGGCACGAGCACGTAGGTGCCCGTTGACGGCGCCAGCGGGTACAGGCCGATCGTCGCGAAGACGTACCAGGCACTCATCTCGCCGTTGTCCTCGTCGCCGGGGTAGCCCTGGCCGAGGTCGGAACCGACGAACAGCCGCTCGAGCGACTCCCGGACGATGCGGTGCGCGTCGTCGTGCCGACCGGTGAACATCGGGAAGAACGGGATGTGGTGCGCCGGCTGATTGGACAGGCCGAGCATGCCCATCCGGACGTCACGGGCCTCGGTCATCTCGTGGATGGGGAAGCCGTACGCGCCGGAGCGGATGGTCGCGCCGGTCTCAGGTGTCGCGAAGAACGCGTCGAGGGCGGCGTCGAACTGCGCCGGGCCGCCGTGCAGGTCCACGATGCCGGCACCGTCGTGGGGTGCGGTGAAGGCCGTCCCCCAGGCGTTCGTCTCGGTGTAGTCGCCGCCCCAGTCGCGCGGGTCGAACTCGGTGCCGATCCGCCACGAGCCGTCGGGCTCGCGGCCGATGAAGAAGCCCCGCTCGGAGTCGAACACGTGCCGGTACTGCAGGGATCGCCGGGCGAACCACTCGGCCTCGGCCTCGTACCGGGACAGGTCGGCGGGCGTGCCCGCCCGCGACGCGAGCAGCCCCGCCATCACCGCGAGTCCCCAGTCGTTGATGGCGGCGTCGAGGGTCCAGGACATCCCTTCGGACGTCGCGGTGTCGACGTGGCCGCGGAAGGCGCCCGGGAGGCTCCCCTTCCGTCCGACGCGCTCGTCGCGCGGCGGGACGGTCGCGTTCCGCACTGCGCTCCGGTACGCCTCGGCGAGGTCGAACCCGGTGACGCCCTTCGCCGCGAGGTCGGCGAAGACGGTGTCGCTCGTGGTGCCCGTCATGCAGTCCTCGGCGCCGGGGGCGCTCCAGCGCGGGGTCCACCCGCCGTCGTGGTGGTGCTCGACGAAGCCCTGCGCGAGCTCGCCGGAGGTCTCCGGGGTGAGGAGTCCGAGGAGCGGCCAGGCGGTGCGGTAGGTGTCCCAGAACCCGTTCGTGGTGGTGAACGGCCCCTCGACGACCTCCGGCCCGGGCTCGTCGCGGATCGGGTCGGCGAGGACGGCTCCGTACGGGGAGCGGTGGTGCGGCGATCCGGTCAGGGCGGTCTCGCCGGCACGGTTCGGGTAGAGGAACAGCCGGTAGAGGCCGGAGTACAGGCTCACCAGCTGGTCCGGGGTGGCTCCGTCGAACGACAGGGTCGCGAGCTTCTCGGTCCAGAGTGCCTCGGCGCGGGTGCACATGACGTCGAAGGAGCCGGCGGCGTCGAGGTTCGCGCGGGCGTCCTCGATCGAGACGGTCGAGATGCCGAGCAGGACGTCGACGACAACGGTGCCGTCCACGGCCAGCCAGCCGCGCAGCTCGTGCTCGCCGATGCTGGTGTGGTCCGCGGTCACGTGCGGGATCCGGACGTGCACGTGGTGCGGCGGGGTGCCGGGGCGGTCGTCGAGCAGGGCCTCGACCACGGCGGTGCCGTCGGTCACGGTCACGGAGACGTCGGAGACCCACCCGTGGTGGTCGAGCACGATGCTGCGGGTACCGGTGAACCGGAAGCCGAGGGCGAACTCCCCCGCGGTCATCTCGGCCGTCACACCCTGGTCGAGGGCGACCCGGTACCGGTGCGGACCGTCGAGTTCGTCGTCGTGGTCGAAGCCGAGCGCGCGGGCGGCTCGGTCGACGTCGGGGGTGTCGAGCGGCGACGGCATGACCTGGAACACGCCGCGGTCCCCCATCCACGGCGACGGGATGTGGCTCGTCGCGAACGCCTGGATCGCCGGTCGGACCCGCCCGTCGGCGTCGGTGCGCGAGTGCTCCTGGTACGCGTAGGGCCAGCGGTTGCTCGACGCGTCGGTCATCGGCAGGCCGAAGACCCCGCCGTGCGGGATGCCGACGAGCGGCGCGTTGTTGCCGCGGGAGAACCGTGACGAAGCCTGCGTGCCGCGGGTCGTGCGGACGTGGTCGAGCGGCGTGACCGGTGCCGGCCGTGCCGGGGCGATCCGGACGTCGTCGAGCCAGCCGCGCAGGGCTGGACGCTCCCCGTCGGCGTCCGACGGCTGCGTGTCGGAGCCGAGCCGGACCTCCAGTCGGTCGACGGCCAGCCCCGCGAACGGCGTGAGGTCCACCGCGCGACGGTTCCACTGGTCGACCCACTGCTTGCGGGCCGCGTCCTGCGCCTCGGGCGTGAGCGCGTCGCCGTACTGGTCGCAGGCGTGTCCGCCGTGCGCGGCCGCGTGCTCGCTCAGTCGCGTGCCATCGGTGAAGACCACGTCGACGGCGAAGGCCGTGGCATCCCAGAAGTGCGGCAGGTCCGCCTCGGTGGGCTCGGTGGCGCCCTGCGGCAGCGTGCGTTCGGGGAACCAGACCCACGACAGTTCGTCGCCGGGTGCGACCACTCGGCCACCGGAGCCGGGGACGAGCGCCACGACGGCGCCGTCCCCCGCTGGTCGTTCGACCAGCCACCCCTCCGACGATCCGAAGCCGACACCGTTCCGCGCCGCGACGGCCGTCGTCGGCCCACCGCTCCGTTGCAGTTCTCGCACGGGTCCAGCGTATTTGGTCCAGCGTCTGGACGAAAACGCTCGGCGTGTCAGCCCTTGTTCTGCCCGGGGGCGTTCTCGGACTTGCCGGGGCCGGAGTCGACCGCGGTGTCCGCCGCGCCGGTGCCGTCCTGGGGTTGCTGCACCGGGTTGGACGCCGGGCTGCTCGGCTCGGGACCGACCGGCGGGTCCTGCGTCGGTTGTGCCGGTTCGCTCGGTTCCTCGCTCGGCTGCTCAGCAGGCTCGGACGGTTGCTCGGCCGGTTCGGAGGGCTGCTGCTCGGCCGGTTCGCTCGGCTGCTGCTGCTCGTCGCTCGGCTGTTGGTCCTCGCTCGGCTCCTGCTCGGGCGGTGCGGTCGAGGTCGAGTCCGTCGGTGCGGGCGTGCTGTCGCCGTCCCCGTTCAGGGCGAAGACCGCGACACCGATGCCGACGAGCACCAGGATCACCACGACGATCGCCGTGATGATCGGTCCCTTGCGCCGCTTCTCGCGCTGCGCCGGGTCGTCACCGGCGCCCGGGCGGACGGGCGGGGCCGCGGGTGGCACTCCTCCGGCTGCGCCGGTCGGGCCGTCGGCGCCGCGCTGGGCACCGAGGACAGTGGTCGACACGTCGTCCGCGACGTTCGGCTGCTGGGCGTCCATCACGCGGGTCGCGTCGTCCGCACCCGACTGTCCACCCGGACGGGAGGCGCCACTCGCCGGCATCACGCGGGTCGCGTCGTCCGCGTGCGCGGCCATCGGAGCCGTGGCTGCGGCGGCGGCACCGGCCGCGGCAGCACCGGCCGCCGCACCGCCTGCGGCCGCCGTGAGTGTTCCGGGCCCGCCGGGCAGGAGCTGCGTGGCGGTCGAGGGCTCGTCGCGGCCCAGGGCGCGCAGTCGTTCGGCTGCCTCGGCCGCGCTCGGGCGCTCGGACGGGTCCTGCGCGGTCATCACGTGCAGCAGCGTGCGCCAGGCCGTCGGCAGGTGCTGGTCGATCTCCGGGCTGCGGGTCAGCCGCGCGGTCGCGGACTCGATCGCACTGCCCGGGAACGGCGTCTTGCCGGTCATGCACTCGAGCAGCACCAGCCCGAGCGCGTAGACGTCGGCCTTGCCGGTGATCTCCTGCGCGAGGACCTGCTCCGGCGCCAGGTACGCAGCCGTCCCCATCACGGTGCCGGTGCCGGTCACGCGCGAGGCGTCACGGAGCAGGGCGATGCCGAAGTCGGCGAGTTTGACGTGGGTGCCGTCGCGTTCGAGCAGCACGTTGGCGGGCTTCACGTCGCGGTGGACGATGCCCTGCGCGTGCACGGCGCTCAGCCCGTCGGCCACCTGCGAGCCGACACGGGCCGCGGTCGTGGGGTCGAGCGGTCCCTCGCGCAGTCGGGTGGCGAGGTCGCTGCCGGGGACGAGCTCCATGACGAGGTACGAGTCCCCGTCCTCGTCGTCGAGGGCGGCGTCGTACAGGGTGACGAGGGTCGGGCTGCGCAGTGTCGCGAGGGTCTGGATCTCCGACTCGGCTCGGGCGCGTTCACCGTGGTCGACCGGTCCGATGCGGAACACCTTGACGGCGACCTCGCGGCCGAGTTGCTCGTCGACCGCCCGGTACACGGACGCCATGCCACCGTGTCCGAGCGTGCCCGTGACGCGGTACCTGCCGCCGAAGACCCGTTCTTCCATGACGGGCAACCTACCGGTAGCGGCTGACGGGCCCGCTCATCCGTCGAGTCCCGGCGCTTGGTGAGCAGAAGGTGTCGAGTCCATTCGACTGACTCGACGTCTTCTGCTCACTGAGGGGTTCCGCTCCCCGACCGCATCGTGACCTGGACGACGTTCGAGGCCCGGAAGACACGGATTCCCTGCCGCTCGACCTCGGACAAGATGTCGAGATCGACGAGCCGAGCGACGGCGTTGCTGGCGGCCTGGTAGGTCTTTCCCAGAGCATTGGCCAACATCGGAACCGTGACGAACGGCGCCCCGATGAGGTAGTCAGCCACGTCGAGGACCATTCCCCGCGCTCCGCTTGCTCGGATGCGATCGCGGTACTCCGCTTGCACCGCCAGAAGATCCGACATCCGGGCTCCTGTGTCCGTCGCGGAGCTGTGGATCCCGTCGGCGAAGAGCGCGACCCACTCGTCCCAGGCCCCCTCTGCACTGACCGCGGCCAGCGCATCCTGGTACTCCTCTCGCCGGGCCTCGAACCACGGCGAGACGCTCAGCAACGGCTCCGTGAGGACGTCAGATCGCATGAACTGCAGGACGATGAGCAAGCGACCGAGACGCCCGTTGCCGTCGATGAACGGGTGCAGCGTCTCGAACTGGTAGTGCGTGAGCGCTGCCGCGACCACTGGGTCGATGTCGCACAGAGGCGCCGTGTCCACCCATTCGAGGAGGTCACCCAACGCACTTCGCAGCGGCGTCCCCGGTGGCATCGGGACGAATCGGGCATCCTCGATGCCACCTCCGCGCGTTCCGATCGCCACTGGAACCGTCCGGATGTGTCCAGCTTGCGGTGTATCTGCGGCAGTGCCACGGACCAGTACCGACTGCAGTTCCTCGAGGAGACCGGTCGTGACGCGGCGCTCCTGCACCCAGGTGAACCCGAGCTCGGCGGTATCCACGTAGTTCAGTACCTCGGACAGAGCCGCGGACCGGTCAGCCTTCCCGACCGCTTCCGCGGCGAGGACGTCGTCCAGCGGCGCAAAGGTGCCCTCGAGCGCGGAGGTGCTCTGCGCCTCTCGCCGGAGAGTCGGAGCGCGCAAGATGCCGGGGTTCGGGATCAGAGATGATCCTTGCCGAAGCGCCCCGAGCGCCCGGTTCGCGCGGGCGACCTTGGTCCACGTCACTCCGGACAATGTCGGGACTTCACCGAGCGGGTCCGGTACGAAACCGAAGTGGTCGTACGAGCGGCCGGTCCGACCGTCGACTCCACGAACCGGAACGAGTTGACCGACGGGGCTGCTCCGGAAGCGCGTGAGGTCCATCGTTCCACTTTACGGATCAAAACTTGAACTCGAAGAGGGATTGTTCAAGTTCCGAAGATGTTTCTGGAACAGGATCGATCGCAATTCAAGTCTTCTTGACGATGTCTGCGTCTGGAGTGGGCTCGGCACCGTGGCGGAGCGCCGTCAGGTACAGCCGGTGCGCCGTGATCACGAGGGCGAGCCAGGCGAGACCCAGCGCCCACGCCGCCAGTACGTCGGTCAGCCAGTGGTGCCCGAGGAACACCCGCGAGGCCCCGACCGACAGCACGAACAGGGTCCCGACGACGATCGTCCACACCCGCGTGACGACCCGCGACTGTCGCAGGAGCAACAGGTACACGATCGTCCCCACGATCACCGTCGCGTTGAGGGTGTGGCCGGACGGGAACGACGGCGAGTGCTCGTAGGGCGGTACCGCGTCGGAGAGCGGCGGACGCGCTCGACCGATGAGGTCCTTGCCCGCGATCGTCATGAGCAGCGAGCCGCCACTCGCCGCGACGAGCAGCACCAACGGGGTCCACGCCCGACGCTGGATGGTGAACCCGACCAGGAACCCGAGGGCGACGATGGGCATGCCGATCGTGCCCGCGATGTCGGTCCACCACGTGACCAGGCGATCCCCCACGGGCGACCGGAGGGTGAGTGCCCAGTCGAGCACCGGACGGTCGAGCACGGCGACGTCGTCGGCTTCGCGGACGGCGTCGTAGACCTCGGAGGCGAGCCAGGTCGCGACGACGGCGATGCCGATCCCGACGGCCAGCGTGAGCAGCAGGAGCGGCATCGCGCCGTACCGGTGACCGAGCGTGGTCCACCCCTGCGCGGTCGCCCGGCCCGCGCGGGTGCGCCAGCGGGTGAGGTCGACCTCGCCGACGGTGCGGTCGGCGGCGTCCCCGCGTTCGGTGTCCATCCGTCCACCCTGCCCAGGTGCGGCGGAGCCCGTCACGAAGTTCCGCCCACGAGTCGCTCGTCGCCGCCGGTCTCCGTCAACATGATCGTGGCTGTGCGTGCGGCCTCGAGCACCTCGTCGTCCGAGGCGTCGGACCCCTGCGCGGCGAACAATGCGGCGCTCACGGTATCGAACGCCATCTGCGCCCGGAGTCGATCAGCCCTCGGCGCGGCCTCGGGGAGCACCCGGTCGACGACGGCGTCGAACCAGGACCGGCGATCGGTTCCCTCGGCGGCCAGCTTCTGCATGATCGGGCGGTTGGCGTGCGCGAACCGCATGCCCTGCACGCGGTCGCGACCGGTGGACTCGACCCACCGCACCGCAGCCCGCCGCAGGAGGTCGGGCCCGGCCTGCTGCGACTCGACCCAGGCGATCAACTCGTCGATCTCGTTGCGCCGCCCGTCGAGGAGCGCCCGGACGATCGCCTCCTTGTTCGTGAAGTGGTAGTACAACGACGACTTCGTGATGTCGAGGGCCTCGGCGATGTCCCGGATGGACGTCCCCTCGTACCCACGCTCGGTGAACTGCTCGAGGGCGACCCGGAGGATCTGCGCCCTCGTCTCGCTGCCAGGTCGTCGGGTCGTGATCGCATCCATGACGTGCATCCTACTTGCCGAACGATCGTTCGGTAAGTAGTGTCGCCTCCAGCCGAACGATCGTTCGGTCAGTCCGACCGATCGGAGCACGCCATGACCAACACCACCACTGCCCCCACCATCGCCGTCGTGGGGGCGGGCCCCGGCGGCCTGCTCACCGCACGGATCCTGCAGCTCGGTGGACTCCACGTCACCGTGTACGACGCCGACGAGTCGCTCGCGGCGCGTGACCAGGGAGGAACGCTCGACCTCCATGCCGATAGCGGCCAGATCGCGATCGAGGACGCCCAACTCTCGCGCGAGTTCACCGCGCTCGCCCGCCCCGAGGGGCAGGCGCACCGGCTCCTGGACCCGTCGGGAACGGTCCTGGTCGACCAGGCCCCCGCCGACGGCGAAGCAGCCGCGCCCGAGATCGACCGTGCACAGCTCCGCCGGATGCTCGTCGAGTCACTCGCGCCGGACACGATCCGGTGGGGGCACCGGGTCGCCGCGGTCAGCGACGGCGTCATCACGTTCACGGACGGCTCCACGTCGTCGGCCGACCTCGTCGTCGGCGCGGACGGTGCGTGGTCGAGGGTGCGTGCAGCGCTCACCGATGCGGTGCCGTCGTACACCGGGGTCACCTTCGTCGAGGCGCTGTTCACCCGCGTCACCGAACAGCACCCCGAGATCGCCGAGCTCGTCGGCGACGGTCACATGTGGGCCAACGGCGACGGACGGACAATCGTGCTCCAGCGAAACAGCGGCGACGTCGTCCGCGGCTACGTCTCGATGCGCGCGGAGCTCGACTGGCTCGCCCACGCCGGGCTCGGCACCGCCGACGGTCGAGGCCGCGTCCTGGACGCGAACGGAACGCAGACGACCGACACCGAGCGCGTCCGGACGGCGCTCCGTGAACGGTTCGCCGAGTTCGCGCCGGAACTCCTCCGCGTCATCGACGACAGCGAGGGGTCGTTGCCGAACCGGCCGATCTTCGCCCTGCCGACGCCGACCAGGTGGGAGCACCGTGTCGGGATCACACTGCTCGGTGACGCTGCGCACGTGATGTCGCCCTTCGGCGGCAACGGCGTCAACCTCGCGCTCCTCGACGGAGCCGAACTCGCTCGCGCCGTCCTGACATCGGCCGGCGACGGCACGTCCCTGGACGACGCCGTGCGCGCGTACGAGGAGCGGATGGTCGAGCGTGGCGCCACGATCGGTCGCGCGGCGAACGACGCGATCGTCGAGCACTACGCCGTCGGCGGCCCGGACCTCGACAGCATCCCGGACTTCGACGCCGAGGCCGTCCGCTGGCGGGACGACGCCGTCGCCTACCGCGCCGCCCGGCGCTGATCGCGGCGCTCCCGCTCGGCACTCCAGCGAGACCGCTGGAGGATGACCAGCCCCACGGTCACACCGACTGCGGTCATGAAGGGGGTCATGAACCACGCGATGACGATCGGGACGGCCCGCTCCGCCGGCGCCTCGACGTGGAGCATCAACGACAGGGCGACGATCGGCAACGCGATCGTGGCCACCCAGGAGACCACCACCAGCACCATGAGCAGTACGGCGGCACCCCGGTGGTCTGACCTTCGGTACGGAGTCGTCACGACACCATGCAACCAGGTACCGGTCAGTCCTTCGCCTCGGAGTACGCCCCCACCACCGCGACCGACAGCGGGAACGTCACCGGGAAGTCCTGGAACAGCAAGCGTCCGGCGTCGACCGCGGCTTCGCGGATCTGCGTCGCCACCCACTCGGCGTGCTCCTCCGGCGCGTGCACCACGATCTCGTCGTGCACGAAGAACACCAGGTGCGGCCCGTCCGTAACCGCCCCGGGGAACCGAGCGGTGAGCCGGGAGCGCAACGACCCCATCCACGCGAGCGCCCACTCGGCCGCGGTCCCCTGCACCACGAAGTTCCGGGTGAACCGCCCCCAGCTCCGCGCCCGTGACTCGACGGCACGCTGCATCGCCGGGGTCCCCTCGACCGTGTAGGCCTGGTTCCTGGCCTCGAACCACGACGACTCCGGAACGGGTGACGTCCGACCGAGCAACGTCGTGACGGCTTCGCCCCGCTCCCCCGCGCGTGCGGCGCGCTCGACCAGGTCGAGCGCGCGCGGGAACGCCCGCACCAGGCGTGGGACGAGCCGGCCGCCCTCGCCCTGGGTGGCGCCGTACATCGCGCCCAGCATGGCCACCTTCGCCTGCTGCCGGGTCTCGACTGCGCCCGAGGCCACGACGCCGTCGTACAGGTCGCGTCCGTCGCCCGCGGCGGCCATCGCTCGGTCGCCGGCCATCGCGGCGAGCACGCGCGGTTCCAGCTGGGCAGCGTCGGCCACGACGAGCTTCCAGCCCGGGTCGGCGATGACGGCCCCGCGGATGCCCTTCGGCAGCTGCATCGCTCCCCCGCCGTCGGCTGCCCAGCGCCCGGTGACGACGCCGCCGACCACGTACTTCGGGTGGAACCGGCCGTCGCGCACCCAGTCGTCGAGCCACGTCCAGCCGTTCGCCGTCAGGAGCCGCGCGAGTCGCTTGTACTCGAGCAGCGGTTCGATGACGGGGTGCTCGATCTCCTGCAGCTCCCACTTGCGGGTGCTCGTCACCATGAGCCCGGCACGGCGCAACGAGCGCAGGACGTCGGCCGGCGAGTCCGGGTTGAGCGTCGGGTCGTCGAGGCGCTCGCGGATGACGGCGGCGATCTCCTCGAGCCGGCGCGGCCGCACGCCGTACGGGACGCGCGGCCCGAGCGTCTCCTCGAGCAGTCGCTCGTGCACGTCGGCACGCCACGGCAGCCCCGCGTGCAGCATCTCCGCCGCGACGAGGGCTCCGGCGGACTCGGCGGTCGTCAGCAGGCGGAGGGCACCGGGCGACGTCGACGTCGCGACCGCCGCGAGCTGGGCCCGGAACTCGGCGACCGGGTCGACGTCGTCGTCCGGCACCGACGCGGTGAACAGGGCGTCGTCGAAGAGCTGGGCCTGCGTCGGTCGGACGACCCGGGCCTCCGCCACCGGAGCGTCGAGCGCATCCGACGGCGCTGCAGCGAGTGCGGAACCGCGCGCGGCCAGCGCTGCGCGCAGGATCCGTCGGCACAACCGCAGGTCGACGCAGCGCCCCACGCGTCCGCCGGCGGCGAGCACGGCCGGGTACCAGCGTGCGGTGTCGTCCCACACCCAGCGCACGCTCGGCGCGTCGTGCGCCGCGACGAAGGCCGGGAGGCCCGACTCGTCCACGCGCATCGGCTCACCGTCAGCGGTCCCCGAGTCGGTCAGGGGCGTCGCGAGGACGCCGCCGTCGACGCGGCGGAGGACGAGGTGCACGGAACGATCATGCCGTGCCCCACCGTCACCGGCTGACGGGGTGACGGTTCAGGCGCGCTTCGGACCGCCGGGGCGCACGGCTGCGGTGTCGGCCACGTCGATGCGGACGTCGCCGTCCTCGGCGCGGGACACCTCGACCCGGGGGTCGGCGTCGTGCGCGTCGGACCCGGACATGCGCCGGAAGGTGTCCTGGCGTCGTTCCTCGAACGTCATGTCCACGCCGTCGTCGAGGTGGTCGTGGTCGGGCTTCGTCATGCGCTGTACGGTACGCGCTGACTGCTGCCCGCGATCAGACGACGGGTGCGGTGCCGGTCCGTTCGGTCCAGTGCGCGCCCGCCGCCCACCGGTCGAGCACCGCCCGGGGCAGTCGACCGGACGCGTTCGAGGCCCGCGCGGTGGCCAGCGGCACGCCGAACACGAACTTCGCCACGCTCTCGTCACCCTCGGCGGCGTCGTGCGGGCCGGGTGGCGCGAGCCGGAACCGTCGGGCGAAGCGCACCAGGTTCGCGTCGGGACCGAGCACCGTGGCCAGACCGGGATCGAGGATCCACGAGCGGCACTGCCACCGGTCGGCGGCGAGCGCCGGTGCGAGGGCGCGCAGGACCTCCGGCGCGCGGGCGAAGGACCGGTCGCAGGTGTCCGGATCGAGCGGCCCGGTCTCCGGGACGTGGACGCCCCAGGCCGGCTGGCCGTCGGGCAGGTGGTCGCCGAGTTCGTACTGGAGGCGCCCCACGGCCACCACGCGACCGGTCGCCACCGCGACGAGCCAGTCCACCCCCGTGCCACGCAGACCGTACCGGTCGAGTTTGCGGTCGACGTCCGCCACGGACGCCTCGGCGAGGCTGCGCGGGAGCCCCCGCGCCTCGAGCGCCGCGGCGTTGCCGGGCACGGCCGCGCGGAGCGCGGCGACCAGCAGGGCGTCCCGCTGGGCGGGCTCCGCGTCGGCCACGGTGGCGGCCAGTGCGGCCGCCACCGTGGCGGAGTCGTCCGGCGACCCCACGGCGGCGGCGAGGACCGCGACGGACGCGGGACGGGCCTCCTGGCCGGGGGTGTCGGCGGTCACTTCAGACCGGACGAGGCGAGCCCGTCCATCACCCGCCGCTGCAGGACGATGAACATGATGAGCACCGGGGCCATGGCCATCAGGCTCGCGGCCATGAGCACCGGGTAGTCGATCGTCCGGTCGCTCGACAGCGTCGCGAGTCCTGCGGCGAGGGGCATGTCCTCGGCACGAGTCGAGACGACGAGCGGCCAGAGCAGCTCGTTCCACGACCACAGCACCGTCGTGATCGCGAGCACGCTGATCGAGGGACGGGCGAGCGGCAGCATGATCCGCCAGAACGTCTGGAACGGGTTCGCGCCGTCCATGCGCGCAGCCTCTTCGAGCTCGGGCGGCATGTTCAGGAACGCCGTCCGCATCAGGAAGGTGCCGAAGGCGCTGAACAGGCCCGGCGCGACGATCCCCATCAGGGTGTCGAGCCATCCGAGCCCCTGCACGATCTGGTACTGCGAGATCAGGTAGACCTGCGACGGCACGAGCAGGATCGACAGCACGATCGCGAGCAGGATCGCCCGGCCGCGGAACCGCATGCGGGCGAAGGCGTAGCCGGCGAGCGTGCAGAGCACGATCTGCGCGAGGGTGCGGATGATCGTGACGTACACGGACGTGCCGAGCTGGCTGAGGAACGGCAGACGCTCGAACACCTGCGCGTAGTTCTGCCACTGCAGCTCCCCCGGCCAGAACGTCGGGGTGACGGACTGCACCTGGGCGTTCGTGGACAGCGACATGATGATCTGCCAGACGAACGGGAACGCCATCGCGAAGCCGCCGACGCCGAGGACGACGTGGATCCACCAGTGACTGCCGCCGCGACGACCGGGCCGGCGTGCTGCCCGTGGCGGTGTGACGGTTGCGGTCATGCCTGCACCCACTTCCGTTGGACACGGAACTGCACGAGCGTGACGATGCCGATGAGCAGGAAGATCACCATGGCGATCGCGGCCGCGAAGCCCTTGTCGTTGTCGATGAACCCGGCGCTGTAGAAGTAGAAGACGAGCGACATCGTCTTCGGGATCACCGGGTTGGTGCTGCCGAGGATGGCGTAGAGCAGGTCGAACAGCTGGAAGCTCGAGATCGTCGTGACGATGACCACGAAGAAGATGCTCGGGCTGAGCAGCGGGACCGTGACGGAGCGGAACTGCCGCCAGCGGCTCGCGCCGTCGAGCTCGGCCGCCTCGTACAGCTCCGGTGGGATGTCCTTGAGGCCTGCGCCGAGAATGATCATCGAGAACCCGAGGGACGACCACAGGCCGACGAAGCTCACCGCGACGAGCGCGAACCCGGGCGTCGAGATCCAGTACGGACCGTCGATGCCGAACAGTCCGATGAACCAGTTCACGATGCCGTAGTCGCCGTTGAACATGATGCGCCAGACGAGGGCGATCGCGGCCGGCATGGCGACGTAGGGCAGGAAGAAGAGCACCCGGTAGAACTGCGCGAACCGCAGGCCCGGGGTGTTCAGCAGGCTGGCGAGCCACACCGCGATCGGGATGCCGGCCAGCACGATGACCGTGTAGACGATCGTGTTGAGCAGCGACTGGTACAGCTGCGGGTCACCGGCGAGCCGGACGTAGTTCGCGACGCCGCTGAACGTCGCACCGCCGAACACGCCCCAGCTGGTGAAGGAGTACCAGAACGTCTGGATGATCGGCCAGATGTAGAACGTGCCGACGCCGATGAGCAGCGGCAGGACGAACAGCCACGGCCACCAGCCGTCGGTCCGTCGGGGTGCGCGCTTGCCGCCGGCCGTCGGGCCGGGGGCGCCCCGCCCGGACGAACGCGTCGTCCGGGCGGGGGTGGAGGCGGCCTGCGGCCGCTCGGTGTTGATCGTCATCGGCTCGGGACTCACTGTTCCTTGGCGAGGGCGGCGTCCATCTTCTGCGCGAGCTGCTTCGCGACGTCGTCGACCGGGGTCGAACCGTCGAAGGCGTTCGGCAGGAGGTTGGTCTCGAGGGTGTTCCACGCGGCGGTGTTCTTCGACACCGGCAGGGGCTTGGCGTAGTCGACGGCGTCGAGGAACACCTGCAGGTCGGCGTCCGGCATCGTCTTCGTGAAGGCGGACTGCGTGCCCTCGTAGGCCGGGATGACGGCGCCCATGTCGCCCTGCTGCTGCTGGGCGGTCTTGCCGGCGAGGTAGACCTGGAGCGCCTGCGCCGCGGCCTTGTTCTTGCTCGCCTCGGACACGACGTTCGAGACACCGTGGATGACGGTCGCCTGCTCCTTGCCCTTCGGCAGGGGGTACACGACGATGTCCTTCTCCATCGCGGTGCCGGTCAGGGCCGAGCGGAACCAGCTGCCGCCCTGGTACATCGCGAGCTTGCCCGACGTGAACCACTGGTCGGCGGTGGTGTCGGTGAGCTGCTTCATCGACGGCGAAGCGCCCGAGTCGATCAGGTCCGTCCAGAACTGCAGACCCGCTTCCGATGCCTTCGAGGCGTACTCGGACTTCGTGCCGTCCGCGTTCACGACCGATCCCCCGGCCTGGAAGATCGTGTCGTAGTAGGTCGTCTGGCCGTCCATGCCGCCGGCCGCGCCGTACGCGCCGTCGGCCTTGAGCTTCTCGCTGAGCTCGGCGCCGGTCTTCTGGAAGTCGTCCCAGGTCCAGTCCTTCGACGGCAGGTCCATGCCGGCCTTCTCGAACAGGGCCTTGTTGACCCAGACGCCGATGGTGTCGAAGTCCTTCGGCACGCCGTACTGGGTGTCGTCGTACGTGTACAGGTCGTTCAGCGCGCTCGAGTACTTCGCGGGGTCGATGTCGCCGGCCTTGACCTCGCCGGTGATCGGCGCGAGCTTGCCGTTGGCCGCGTACAGCTGGAAGTTGGGGCCGTTCATCCAGAACAGGTCGGGCAGCGTGTTGCTCGAGCCCTGGGTCTGCAGCTTCGTCCAGTAGTTGGCGAACGGCGTGACGTCGACGCTGACCTTGATGTCCGGGTACTCCTCGTTGAAGCCCTTGAGGTTGGCCTTGATCGCCTTGACCTGGTTCTCGTCCCAGACGGCGTACGTCAGGTTCGCCTTGGTGTCCTTCGCGGCGGCGGTGTAGTCGCCGCCGGAGCTCGACGCCCCGGAGGACGTGGAGCACCCGGCGAGGAGTGCGGCCGCGCCGAGGGCGGCGACGGCGCCGACGAGGATCCGGCGGACGCCGGTTCCTCGGGCGGGGATGTGTGCGGTCATCGGGAGGTCCTTTCGCACGGCCGTCAGGAACCGACGGTCTGGGCGGGGTGGGTGG
>NZ_CACSJV010000007.1:0-137428 GCF_902706105.1 Curtobacterium sp. 18060
GGGCGGCGGGCAGCGCTACGCGACGGTGGCCAGCGCGAAGGGCAGCACGGCGGCGGCCCCGGCACGCCGGAGCTCGCGGCCCGCGACGGTCATCGTCCACCGGCTGTCGACCAGGTCGTCGACGAGCAGCACCGGGCCCTGGTGCGACTGCAGCGCCGCAGCGAGTTCCGGCCCGACCTGGAACGTCTCCCACACGCCGGACAACCGGTACGCGCTGTTCGTCGCACCGTCGCCGCGGGGCGTGCCGCCGTTCCGGTCGAGCGTGCCGAGGAACTGCAGCCGTCCGATCGTGGACAGCGCCTGGGCGAGTGACCCCACGAGCTGCGGCCGCGACCGCGAGGACATCGCGACGACCCCGGTCGGCCGGGTCTCCCACGGCCAGTCCTTGAGCGCACGGACACAGCCGTCGACGAGCTCGCGGGAGATCGGGGCGTCGGGTGTGGACGGCGAGAACAGTGCACGGAGCGGCCCGCCCCAGCCGAGGTCGGTCAGACGAGCCACTGCACGGCCGGGCTGCACGAGCTCGTCGGCGCCGATCTTGCCCCGTACCGAGACTCCGAGCGACGACATGCCCGACGGCCACTGGGCACGCGGGGCGATCTCGACACCGACCTTGTCGAGCGCGGCAGCCGCACCGGACGAGTCCGAGTCGGAGACCGCGGTCGGGAACCACGCCCCGGCGCAGTTGTCGCACCGACCGCAGGGCTCCGCCGACGGGTCGTCGAGGTCCTGCTGCAACAGCTGCATGCGGCACGCCGAGGTGGACTCGTAGTCGAGCATCGAGGCGGCCTCGGCGGAACGTGCAGCCGCGACCCGCTCGTACCGCGGGGCGTCGTACTGCCACGGCTGCCCGGTGGAGACCCAGCCGCCGGTGACGCGTCGGACCGCCCCGTCGACGTCGAGCACCTTGAGCAGGAGTTCGAGGGTGGAACGCTTGATGTCGACCAGGCCCTCGAGCGCGACCGTCGACATCGCGGTGTCGGTGGACAAAGCATCCAGTACGGCGGTCGCCCGCGCAGAAGTCGGCATCGACGCGCTCGCGAAGTACTGCCAGATCTCACGGTCCTCACGACCAGGCAGCAGCAGCACGTCGGCGTTGTCGGTGGCACGACCCGCACGACCGATCTGCTGGTAGTACGCGACGGGGGACGACGGAGCGCCGACGTGCACGACGAACCCGAGGTCCGGCTTGTCGAACCCCATGCCGAGCGCGCTCGTGGCGACCAGGGCCTTCAGTTCGTTGCCCTTGAGCTGCTGCTCGAGCTGCTCCCGCTCGTCGGTGTCGGTGCGCCCCGTGTAGGCCCGGACGGCGTACCCGTTGTCGCGCAGCAGTCGGGCGATGTCCTCGGCCGCCGAGACCGTGAGCGTGTAGATGATGCCGCTGCCGGGCAGGTCGCCGAGGTGCGCGAGCAGCCAGCCGAGCCGCTGCCGGGCGTCGGGCAGCGTGAGCACGCCCAAGCGCAGCGATGCCCGGGCGAGCGACCCACGGATCGTGAACACCGGGTCGGCCGGGCCGGCGGTGAGCTGCTCGGCGACGTCCTCGACCACGCGCTCGTTCGCCGTCGCGGTGGTCGCCAGGACGGGGACGCCGTGGGGGAGCGAGCGGATGAGCTCGGCCAAGCGGCGGTAGTCCGGTCGGAAGTCGTGGCCCCAGTCCGAGATGCAGTGCGCCTCGTCGACCACGAGCATGCCCATCCGGGCGATCAGGGTCGGCATCTGCTCGTCGCGGAACTTCGGGTTGTTCAGGCGCTCGGGGGAGACGAGGAGCACGTCGACCTCGTCACGAGCGAGCGCGGCCTGGGTCTCGCCCCACTCGTGCGCGTTCGCCGAGTTGATCGACACCGCACGGACCCCGGCCCGGGCAGCCGCAGCCACCTGGTCGCGCATCAGGGCGAGCAGCGGCGACACCAGGACGGTCGGGCCACCACCACGACGCCGGAGCAGCAGGGTCGCGAGGAAGTACACCGCGGACTTGCCCCACCCGGTGCGCTGCACGACGAGGGCGCGCTGCCGGTGCTCGACCAGGGCGGAGATCGCCTCGAGCTGGCCGGGGTGGAAGACCGCGTCGGGGCGCCCGGTGAGCGCAGCGAGCGCCTGCTGTGCCTCGGCGGCGATGTCTGCAGACGGCGAGACGACAGACGGAGCAGCGGTGGGGGTGTCCATGCCCCCATGCTGTCAGGAGCAACCGACGAAACGCGGGTCGCGCCTCCAGTCTGTGGAGAACAACGCTACTGGTACGTGACCAGTGACGGCGTCGGTTGCACGTCCGCCATCGTCTGCGACGGCGTCAGCATGGGCGTGTCCTCGTCGTAGAAGTTCTTCCAGCCCCAGTGCAGGCCCTCCGGCGCGCCCTGGTGCAACGCCTTCCACGTCGCCTGCTTGTCCGGCTGCGATCCCTGCCCGTCGACGTGCACGAGCATGTCGAGCTCCGGATGGGTCTTCAGCGCCGACCGGTCCTGGATCATCGAGAGCCGGAACTGGTGCAGCACGAGGGCCTTCGGCGGCAACCCTTCCTCGCGCACGAGCGAGGCCAGCCACGAGGACACCTCGTTCACCTCGGACGCCGACACGCTGCCGATCTGCTCGAGCGGCACCTGGTCCTTCGTCAGCCGCCACTCCGGGTCGAGCGCGAGCCACACCCCGGGCTTCTTCAGCAGCGACTCGTACTTCTTCGCCTGCGACAGGAAGTCCGAGCGGCCCGGCTGCAGGTCGATGATCACGGGCATGTCGGCGTCGTGCGCGGCGTCGACGTAGGGCTCGAGCGTCGACACCGGCAGCTCGGTCGAGTAGTCGCCGTCCGCCCCGGCGTCCCCCGCGGCGACGGTCGCGATGACCTCCATCGCAGGCGTCACCAGCTCGTCGGACTCGGCCCGGTACGGCTTCGCGACCTGCTCGGCACGCTGAACGGTGGCCTCCGGCCCCTGCTCGCCGAGCACACCGAGCGCCGGCGCGCCGGGAGCCCCGTACAGCGCCACGTAGCGGTGCCCGTCGAACGGTCGCTGGCCGCCGTTCCGCAGCTGGAAGCCGCCCTCGGCCGCCCGTACCGTCCACTCCGGGTCCTGCAGCGCGTCGAACGCCGCACCGACCAGGACCGTCTGGTGCTGCCTCCGCTCGTGCAGCGCCGTCACCACGTCGGGTGCGGCAGCCGGGTCGGTCACGCCCTCCGGCATGGTCACCACCTCCGCACCGGCGGCCTTCGCGGTCGCCACGGCCGCAGCGTCCGCGCTCGCGTCCGCCACCACCACGGTGGCCTGCCGGGAGGCCCGGGTCGACTCCGGCGCGTCGCCGCCCTCAGGCGCCTTCCGCTGTTCGACGTCCGTGTCGACCGACACGTCGCCCTCGGCCTGGTACCAATCAGCCCCGAGCCGATCGAGCTCGCGGGCGACGGCAGCGCCGCCCTTCGTGTCCTGCTCGTCCTTCGCGGTCAGCAGCACCGGAACGTGGGCGCTCGCCGCGGCCTTCGCGGCATCGGAGATCGCGTCGGCATCGCCGGCCGTCGCCACGATCGCGCCGGGAGCACTCGCGAACAGGGCCGTGCTCACCCGCACCGACCGTGCCGCAGCGTCGGAGGCATCGGCGACCGTGACCGTCTGCGCCGTGGCCTTCACGAGCGTCGGGCGGCTCGTGTCCGGGCCACTCGAGGTACACCCGGCGGCTCCGAGCAGCAGTCCGGAGACCGCGATCGCGACGAGGACACGAGGGGTGGGACGAGAACGCATCGGGCCACCCTACGAGCCACGCGGAGAGGTCCCTGGGAATCCGACGGGTGTCGTCTCGTAGAAGGGAGGCATGCCCCACCACCCCGACGACCACCCGCTCATCGGAGCCGTCCGGTCGCCCGAGGTCCACTGCATGACCCTCAACGTGCGGCGCCGCGTGCCGCGACCGTCCGCGCACCCCGATGCCTGGGAGCGTCGACGCGACGCCATCACCGCGCTCGTCACCTCCGAAGCGCCCACCGTCCTCGCCGTCCAGGAGGCCCTCCCCACGCAGGCAGACGACCTCACGGCCGGCCTCGGATCCGGTTGGGAGCCCGTCCTGGCCGGGCGCGGCGCGCGCGGCGGTGGCGAACAGGTCGGGCTCTTCCTCGACCGCTCGCGCCTCGACGTCGTCGAGCAGCGCACCTGGGCGCTGTCTCGCACGCCGAGCCGTCCGGGATCCCGCTCGTGGGCCACGTCCTTCCCCCGGCACGCCGTCGGAGCCGTCGTCGACGACCGCGCCACCGGCGTCCGGTTCCTGGCCGTCGCCACCCACCTCGACGTCGCCTCGCCGTGGGCTCGGCTGCGGTCCGCCGAACTGCTCGGGCGGATCGTCCGGCAGCGCGGCCTGCCCGCTGTCGTGATGGCCGACTGGAACAGTCCGGCAGGGTCCGCACCCTGGCGAGCACTGGCGGACGCTGGTGTCGTCGACAGCTGGGGGCGGGCCTCCCGGCAGATGGGTGAGCCGTACGGGACGTACCCGCACTACGGGAGTCCACGCGTCGGAGGCCGGCGCATCGACGGCGTCCTCGTGACGCCGGACGCGACCGTCGAGCGGGTCGCCGTGTCGAACCGGCGGCCGGGCGGCGTGTGGCCGTCCGACCACGCTGCCGTGCACGCGGTCGTGCGGTGGGCGTCGTGATCCGGGCGCTCGGGCCGACGTTCCTGCGGCCGAGGTTCCTGGTGGCCGACGTCGTGCGTGCCCTGACGCTCGTCAGTCTGGTCGTCGCGAGCATCGGGTGGGGCGGGACCGCGCTGCCGGTGATGGCGCTGTCGCTGCTCGGGGTCGTGGTGCCGCGGATGCTCGGACTGCGGCCCGCGTTCGACCTGGCGGTGTGCGTGCTCGTGCTGCTCGCCGGGTGGTCGAGTGTGCTCGAGTGGTACACGAGCGTGTTCCTGTGGGACAAGTTCATGCACGTCGTGCTCACCGGGCTGCTCGCCGCCGTGCTCTACGTCATCGGCGCTGACCTGCGCGCGGTGCCGGCGCCGGACGGGGAGCGCCGGGTGGTCGTCGCGGTCCTCGGGCTGTGCGCTGGGCTCGCGATCGGGGCGGCGTGGGAGATGGGGGAGTGGCTCGGGCACAACTTCGTCGACTCGGCGATCTACGTCGGGTACGACGACACCATCGGGGACCTGGCGGCGGACGGGGCCGGCGGGTTGCTCGTCGGGCTCGGGTTGCCGTGGTTGGCGGCGCGGCGTGAGGTGGTGCGGGCGGGGTGACGGTCTCGTCCGGGGCGATCGTGTCGTTTGGGTTGTTCGGGCGGCTCTGGTTGCTTGCTCGCTCCGACTCGCCGTGGCACGGAGGGGGTCTGACGTCCGCTATGCTGGACCGGTCGCTCGCGCTCCGGTCGGACGCGGGCGAGGATCCTCCGGGATCCTGAGTTCTCCGGAACTCGCGGGCTGTGGCGCAGCTTGGTAGCGCACTTGACTGGGGGTCAAGGGGTCGCAGGTTCAAATCCTGTCAGCCCGACCGAACGGCCGGCTCGGACATCGTCCTGAGTCGCCACGACGAAGAAGCCCACCGAGGATCTCGGTGGGCTTCATCGTTTCGGTGGCTGTCGTGGGGTCGTACGCATGGGGCTCCCTCACTGCGACGATCAGCGGACCACCCATGTGAGACACGACCCTGCTCGAAGCTGCGTCCGGTTCGAGTCCGGTCCGGCGGTCTGCTGAGGGACCGGCTATCGGGCGCCCCGGTACGAGGGCGAGCTCGTTGCGGGACAACGTCCGCGGCGCCGATTGGTCATGGAACATTTTCTCACCAGGGCGTCAGCGTGCGGAGCTGCGGCGCTTGAGTTGCAGGAGCACGAGGCCGCCTCCGAGGAGCAGCAGGAATCCGGCGGCGAAGATTGCCCCGCTGATGTTCGTTCCGGTGAACGCGAGGGGGCCCTCGTCGCCGTCACCCGGATTGGCGATCGGGACGACGGTCCCGTCGGACGGGTCGCCCGTCGGCGTCGGTACCGGTGATCCGGTGTCCGACGGAGACGGCGTCGGTGTGGGTGTCAATGTGGGTTCGGGTTGCGCCGCGGCGGTGATGGTCGTGTACACGTCCACGACGACGGCACGTCCGGCGCCGAGCGCGACGACGTCGCGTGTGAGCTCGAGTGGCGTCACTGTTCCGCCGTCGACGGTGACTGTCGCGCGTTCCGCAACCGTCGTACCGCCGGCGGCTCCGGTCTCGGCATGCGTCAGCGAGCATTCCGCGCCGCCGAAGACGACGTACGGACCGGACGTGCCGTTGGCGTTGCCGGCGTCCGTGGTGACGGGGATGTCGGTGCCCTCGTTGCAGGTCACCTCGATGACGTCGCTGTCGGGGCGGAGCGTCTGGTCGGCGGTGGTGTGCACGTTCACTTGGAAGCGTCCGGTGCGTTCGTAGGTGTTCTCGAGCGCGCAGGTCGCGTCGGGGTTCGCGGTGTTCAAGGTGACGATGAACGCGTTCGCTCCGGCGCGTTCGACAGTGTTGGCGCCGCAGTTGAGGTTCGTGAATCGCCAGAAGCCGAGGAGGTCACCGGTGGGTGCTTGCTCGCGGACGAGGTACCGGGTCGTCGGGGCGACGACGAGTGCGTCTGCTGCTGGGCCGACCGGTGTCGCGGCCGTGGGGATCCCCGGTGTGGTGGTGGTCGCGGTCGCGCGGTAGTCCTGGTCGGGGTCTGGGTTGTCGGCTGCGTCGAGGGCGGTGATGTCGTAGTTGAACGTGCCTGCGGCGCCGAGAGTGGTCTTCTGCAGGGTGATGGACCCTGCTGGGGTGAACCGGTTGGTGAAGATGCAGTGGTTCGACGATGGTGTGATCGTCGTCAACGTGAAGGTGCGGGTCTGCCCCGTGGCGGTGGTGTCGTACGTGTCGACGGTGCCGAACCGGTCGACGCAGGTTGCGCTTTCCGCTTCCCAGCGTCCCGCTGCGGTCGGGGCTGGGAGGACTTCCGACATGACGTACGAGCCGAGGCTGAGGGACGACCCGGACCATGGGGTAACCGGTGCTCCGACCGCGGTCGTCGTTGCGGTGCCGGTGAAGTTCTCCGCAGGAGCTGCGGTCGGACCGGTGACCGTGACGGGGAAGGAGGCGGTGCCGCCGAGGGATTCGACGGCGAGGGACGTGTCGCCGATGGTGGTGCGGTTGTTCGTCACGACGCAGGTGACCGTGTCACCGCCCGCGAGTCGGATACTCGCCCGGTGCGTTGCCGGGTCGATCGTGATGGTGCTGTCTTCGGTCTGGCTGGTGCACACGGGGTCGGCGGGTGGGTCCCAACCGGGTGTCGATGCTTCTTGGAAGCTCCACGCCGGGTCGCTGCCGCGCACCTCGCCGCGGATGAAGGTGGTCGTTGCTGGGTTACCGGGGCTGGCGGTGGCGGAGAAGTCGTTTGTGCCGTCGTTGTTCTCGTCGGCGTAGGAGAGGTTGCCGTCGAAGCGGAACGTGCCGGTGCCGTTGCTGTCCGAGGCGAGCTGTTTGCGGACCACGATGGTGCCGGACTGTGGCGGCGGAGTGACGGCGTAGTAGAAGCAGAACACGTGTCGCTGCCCAGACGGGAAGTACACCGCTTCGACGTTGTCGCCGTTGACGGCGTCCTGCCCGCAGCGCAGCGCCGCGAACCCGTATTGGTCTTGCTGCCCGTTCAACGGCGCAGTGGGGGTGCCGCCTTGGATCCAGAGCCGTGAGCCGGAGTTCGCGGCCGCGAGTTGCGCGGCGGTGAGGTTCATTGTCACGGCGCCGGGGAGGGTGCCGCCGGTCGGGTCCCCGTTGGTGTCCAGCAGCGGGGTCGAGGCGCCGGTGCGGATCGTGGTGTCGAACGGACTGGTGACGGTGCTGAGGTTCTGGGTTGCTGGGGTCTTCCCGTTGAACCAGGTGCCCGTGGTCATCTGCCAGTTCGGCAGGGGCCGGCAGTTCGCATTGCCGGTCTCTTCCTTCTCGGCCGAGACGATGCCCCACGCGTCGTAGTTCGTGTCCGCGCCGAGGTCCTTCAGGGACTCCATCAGGTTGTTCCGCGCTTTGTTCGCGAGCACGTCCGTGTAGGAGTCGCACACACGTGCGGCGAACGTGATCGAGTACGTGTCCTCATCCGCACCGACCGTCGCTGCGGTCGCCGGCACCGCGGCAACTGAGACGCCGACGCTGGCGGTCAACGCGATGACCGGCACCAGTAGGCGGGCGAACACGCTGAGGTGACGTGGTGGTTGACCGTGTTGCGCCTGCGGACCCATGCGTCCCCCTGATGAACGGCGTGGTGGTGGCGTTGCTGAGCGTGCGCTCACAGGTGACGATGGCACACCCGCCGTTTCCTTGTCGAGAGTGCGCTTCCGGATGTTCCAGAAGCGCACTCTCCACCGGTGCGCGGCTGCGGCCCGGTCAGCGTCCGACGGACATCGGTCTACGCTGCGGTCCTGATGCGGGTGATCTCCTGGCGGGTGAAGGCGATGTGGTCCGGGTCCTCGGTTAGCGGGAGCGCTTCTGCAAGGTCGTGGATCGCCGTCAGCAGGACACGGCAGCGGCGGCGTGCAGGACGGGCGCCGGCCGATGCGATGTACCGGCGGCGTGCTCTCCGGGTTCCGACGACCGCGTTGACCTCGTCGGAGGTGAGGAGCCCTGCAGCGAGCTCGGGTGCGAGGACTATGCGAAGGTCATCCCGTTCCGGACGGACGGCGAACCGGAAGACGCGGAAGACCACGACCAGGACAACCACTGTCAGAACCGCGATGAAGACGAGGTTCCAGTTCTGCAGCGGACCGGTGAGCGCGCTGAGGTCGTCCCACACGCCGTGGAGCACGACCGCGGTGAGCATGAGGAGTATCCCCGGGCCCACTCGTCGCCGCTGGGCGGGGCTGCCCGCGAGGAGGAACAGCCCGGTCGCGAAGATCGCGGAGTAGGCGATATGGCCCGCGACGCCGGTGGTCACCCGCAGGATCAGGGTCTCGAATCCGGCGAGGAACGGCTGCGTGCCGAAGTTCGCCCCAGCGGTCTGCGCGACGTAGAGGACGTCCTCGACGATCTGGAAGCCAAGACCGAGGAACGCACCGAGGATGAAGGCGTCGAACGTGGTCCGCACGATCCGAGGTGCCAGGGTGATCAGCAGCACCAGACCGATGCCCTTGGACACTTCTTCGGTGATGGGGGCGGTGAGACCGGCACCCCAATCCGCAGCCCAGGACTGCCCGAACGTCTTGCCGTAGAGGCTGAGTACCGCGTCGTTGGCGTAGATCGCCATGAAGAACGTCGCGGCGGTGGCGCCCCAGATGAACGCGTGCACGACCAGGCTCACCGGGAGGGTCGAGTACCGGTCCATCGTTCTGGTGATCCACCAGAACAGCGCTGCGTACAGCACCAGGACGAAGCTGTTGATCTCGACCGCGGACGCGAACGGCGCCGCCGTCGAACGGATGATGCCGACAGCGTTCCACCCTCCGGCGATCACCAGGCCCCAGAACACCCAGAACGCGGCGTTCCGCGGCTGGAACCACTCCATCCGCAGTCCCCAGCCGGAGCGTTCGAAGACCGCTGCGCGGGCCTGTTCGAGGTTCGAGTAGTCGGACAGCTGCGTGTGTGTTCCCGTCGCGCGGTTGCGGGCTCGGCGGAGCCGGTTCCAGATCATGCTCCGGCTCCTTCGATGCGCAGTGACGAGAGGACCTGTCCGATGGCCGTGGCTCGGTCGGTCGGTGTGGTGTTCGGGGTGTTGATGATGACCTCCACGCCGACACCGTCCGAGACGAACGCGGCGATCGCGCCGTCGTTGCGGGCGTCACGGAACTCGCTGATCACGCCCCGAACACCCGATGCGGTGGTGATCGGGGTCGATGTCGACGTCAGCGTCCGGACTCTGGCGGTCGCGTCGGTCGTCTTGAGTTTCCGCAGCAGCGCGGCCGAAGTGCCCTCGAAGGTGCCGCTGCGGACGGTGATGGAGCTCGCTCCGTCGAACACGGTCGCGGACTTCGGGTAGCTGCCACCGGCTTCGGGGTCGCCGGTGCGGACACCGTCGCTGATGCCCCACCCGGCAGGTGGTGTGAACACGACATCATCGTCGAGCGTCATCGTCTCTCCAGCGGTGACGGTCTCGCGGAACGGGACCCGCTCGTTCACCCACGGCACCGCCCAGTGCATGATCGCTGCGGTGACGAGCACGATTGCTGCGGGCACGATCGTCCGCCGGTCCAGCCCCCACCACCGACGGTCGGCTGGCACCCACCGGTGGCGACGATGCATCTTCGTGGTTTCGCTGGTCATGACGTCGCCGTGGTTTCTTGCGTGCGGGCGCCCTCGGCGCGGGCGCTGACTCGGCCCTTGATGAGGAACAGTGCCAGCAGGCCCAGGACCGGGTACGCGAAGTTGAAGATCCCGGCCACGCCGAGCAGGCCCGCGCTGCCCGATGTTGCGCTCTCCCCGTCGATGCCGCCGGTGGCGAGGATCGTGGTCGGGTCCGTCGCCGCGTGCAGGAGCATCGCCGGGATGATGCTGCCGGTGACCCGCATCGACAGGTACAGCATGATGCCGATCCCGAAGGTGTAGACGACGGTGAGCCCGACGGTGACCGGGTTCGCGCCGGAGATGGCGTTCGATGCGTGCATCAACCCGAACAGCAGCGCCGACAGCAACGCCACGACCCGTTCTGAGTAGTGGCCGCGACGGAGAAGGTTCACGGCGATGCCTCGAGCGATGAGTTCCTCGGTGAACCCGATGCACAAGCCGAGGAAGAGCACCGCGAGGATCACAGTGACGGAGTACGCCGACCAGTTCGTCGCGACCATCCGCATTCCGATCGGGACGAGGAGCAAGGCGACGGCGATCCACATCCACTTCCGACCAGGCACTGGTTGCCGGCCGAAGACCTCTCGGCGCCACCCCAACGTGAACACGAACACGAGTGTTAGTACACCGATGACGAGGATCGGCACGGTCAGGCCCGCGAACACGGAGCCGGCTGAGGAGAACAGGTTGCTGGTGTCGATGCCGCGGCCGAGGGTCCGGGCGTTGACCCAGCCGATGCCTTCGTAGATGGCGAGGTAGATGACGACCGCGAGGACCGCACGCCACCAGCCGCCGCGGTTCCAGAACCGTTGCCACCCGTTGCCGGCGTGGTCAGTGGTGTCGAGGTGTTCGTGGGCGGTGGCCATGAGGGTGTCCTCTCGTTCCCGGTTCGCGGGGGTGCTGCGCGGGGTCAGGGCGTTGCAGTGGCGTTGTGTCGGACGTGGGTGCGGTTGCGGTGGTCTTCGCGTGCGGCGCTGATCACACCGAGGACCGCGGCGACGATGAGGAGGGTCTGCCCGACCGCGAGGATCGGGTTCGGGGCGGCGTCCGCGGATTGCGTCAACGCATCCGTCGGCCGGGACGGACCGGCAGCGAGGTAGAGGACGCAGTCCGTGAGGGCATGAACGGCCATCGCCACCCAGAGTCGTCCGCTGACTCGTCGGACCCAGTAGTACAAGGTCCCGTTCATGAACAGCACCGCCACCTGGAACAGGATCGCCGCGAACGGCACACCCGCCCAGACGCTGCCGACGATGTGCGCCAACGCGAACACCGCGGCCGTGACCAGCATGGTGACTAGTTCCCCGTGGCGGGCGCGGACGGCGTCGAGGAGGATCCCGCGGAGCACCAGTTCCTCACCGAACCCGACCATCGCGGTGCCGAGGATCACCAGCAGCACCGTCCCGAGGGGCCGGGCGCCCCACGGCACGTCGACCAGCTGCACCAACGGCAGCAGGATCATCAGCACGGGGATGCTGACCAGCCACCATCGGCGTGGCTGCAGTGTCGGTGTCGGCCGTTCCGTCCAGACGGATCGTCCCCATCCGGCCCAGCGGAGGAACAGCACCGCGATGATGATCGCGATCGGCAGCGGGACGTAGTGCGAGAGGACGAACTCAGCAGTGTCATCGTCGCCGGCGAGGTCGCCGAACACGTTCCCGAGCACCGCAGCGAAGAACAGGTACACCACAACCGCGGCGAGGCCCACCCAGATGGTCCGGGGCACTCGAGTCTCGGTGCGAGTATCGACGGTCATCTGATGGCCTTCCGGTTGGCATCTCGTGTGCTGGCGGGTCCGCGAGTGAGGACGACGGCCGCGGTGACGACGGCGAGTGCGCCGATGAACGGTTGCAGTCCGACGAGCGCGGAGGTGCTGGAGAACGTGGCGAAGTCCCACAGCCTGTGCAGCATCATCGCCCACAGCAGCGACCCGGTGTAGCGGCGGAGCAGGTACGCGGCGCTGCCGAACCCGAACGCGAACAACGCCTGCACGACGGCTCCGGGGCCGACGCCGAAGAACCCGTTTGGGAGGTGCAGCGCGGCGAACAGCGCCGAGCTCAGCAGCCACACGCCGCGTTCCCCGAACCGGCGCCGAAGGGCAACGACGAGAACTCCGCGAGTCACGATCTCCTCGTTGAACCCGACCAGGACACTGCCCGCGATCAGCAGCAGCCACATCAGCGGTGTCACATCCGACCGCGCCGACGTCGCGACCGCGATGACCGCGACGACCGCGAGCAGCACCGCGGGGAGGACCGCAGTCCACCGGAGGAGGCGTTTGGCGTCGAACAGGACCGGGCGCCCCCACCGGGAGATAGTGATGATCACGGCGATGGTCACCGTTCCCGCGGCGAGTGGGGCCACGTACCAGCGGGTCAGGGTCCCGGCGTCATCGGCGATGCGGTCGTACTGGATGCCGGTGCTGATCCACACCCCGAGGAACACCACGAGGTAGGCAACGTACGCGAGCACGCCCCAACGGACGCGGGGCACGACTCGGGGTGTCCCGATCGGGGCGGAAACGCCGTCGGTGCCTACGGAGGACCCGCTCACCGTGGGATGCCCAAGATCTTCGCCAGCTCCGTCAACGCAGCGTCCTCGTACTCGTTCAACGCATTCCCGCTGATGCCCAGTACGCCGTCTCGGGAGGCCAGTGCTGCTGCAGTGCCGATGCGCAGCAACTCACGCTTGTACCCGTCAGCGTCGGCGCCGCCCTTCGCATCGAGCAGGTCCGCGACCCGGGTGAGCGTTGCGCGAAGACGGGCGATGTTCTCCGGGGTGTGCGCCGTTGAACCTGGGTCCCCGTTCGGTCCGGTGCCATCCGCTCGAGCGTCAGTGATCAACATGTTCGACGTGTCGGACTGGAGCATGAACGCCTTCGCCGCGGAGAGCATGTTCCGCACCGTTGCCACCGCGCGGTGCGGTCCCGACGCCACGATGAACGCCGGCGCGGTAAAGGGTGCCCCACCCACGTCCTGCCACTCGTCTGCGGTGAATCCGGACCTGCCGACCATCGCGTCTCATTCCCTCAGGGACGTCGAAGTCTCAGCATGGCAGTTTCTCAGCCTCGAAGACAAGACGGTCTACACGCCGAGACGGAAGGCGTTCCGTTGGCGGCGTCGCGAGATCCCGGTCTGGGCGATGACCGACGCAGCTCACTGCTCGCGGGTGGAGCGTTCGGGTCCGACGACAGTTCATGGTGATGGGTTACTGGCCTATGCCCTGGTGCACGCGAAGGTTCGTTTAGCGATCGGCTAACGGACGTGGTTTGGCGTGCTGAAGGCTGGCCGGTAAAGGATCGGCTATCGGACACGTCAGCGACGACGCCGGAGGATGCCAACCGTTCCGACGATGATGATGACAACAACGGCCGCAACGATGAGCCATACCGGCACGGACATGCCGTGCTGAGAACCAGCGCCGCCGGCAGGGCCGGCGAGCAGAAGCAGGATTGAGTTCACGACGTAGGCCTCCAAGCAGTTCAAGTCAGCTTGCCACTGGTAGGTGTGCCGGAGGCCGATCGGCTACCGGGCCATGCCGGCGGCTGGTGGGTGAGGGCGGCGTCGCGTATCCGGTTAGCCCGCTCGGGCGATGCCCGGTTCGTCTGTGGGTCTGGTTGCGGGCTACGTTCCCGTTGCGACTGGGAGGTTCCCGGTGTTGGTCGGTGGGGGAGTGGGAGATGTTGACGGCGGTCGCGTGGGAGGTGCAGTGCGCCCGGTATGAGTGCCGGTTGCCGGGGGTGGTGGCGGTGTCGTTCCGTCCGCATGCGGTGGGGCCTGCGGGGTGGGCGCTGACGGTGTGCGAGCATCATGCTGTTCCGGTTCCCGAGCGCGCGGCCGGGCAGGGATGGGGTGTTGGTGTGAACGCGTTGCGGTTACGGAGTCGGTCGGAGACCGAGTGGGACATCATCGAGGGTCAGACGGACCGGCTCGTTGGCCGGGTGATGCTCGAGAGCGGAGCGTTTTTTCTCACCGACGTCGACGGTGCCGCCGAGGTCGGCGCGTTCTACCGTCTCGAGCAGACCGTGCCGGCGGCGGCAGCCGTCCTCGGGGGTGGCCTCCTCAATTCGTGACCGTGGTTCGGAGGTTGGGTCTACGGTCAACCCATGTCGGCGTCGACGGGCGAGCTCGCAGCGGTGGGGATTGATGTTGGCGCGCAGAAACCCGCGGTGGCTCGAGCGCTGGTCTGTATCGAAGCGCGGTATCGGGGCCGGTTGACGGAGCCGGAGATCGCGGCGGCGAGCGGGTACAGCAAGCGTGGCTTGCAGGAAGCGTTCCAGCGGGACCTGGGCATACCGCCATCGGCCGTGGTCCGGCTGCTGCGGTTGCACCGGGCACGAACGATGATCCTCGCGAACCCCTACCAGCCGGTCGGAACGGCAGCAGCGGCGAGTGGGATCCCGCACTTCGGCCGGTTCTCCGGCTACTACCGGGCCCAGTACGGGGAGACACCGTCCGACACCGCCCACGCTGCACGTGCTCGGTTGCCAGCCTGACGGCTCCGGCGACTGCTCGGTAGCTGCGTCTGGCGGATATCCCGGCGGCCGTGAAACCCCGCCAACACTGGGAAGCCGAGCGTTTCCCCCCATTGTGGGGCTCACCGGTCGACCCCGTACGTGTTTGAGTCGGTCTCACGGTCGCGGACAGGGAAACCGCGGCCGGATCCGACACCGCGACATCGTCGCGCAGGGGGAAGTCTGGCTGTCTTCGGGTGGCAGCCAGACATGCCCCGTCCGGCCCGTCATCGATGCTCAGTCCTCTGTAGTGCCGACTTGTCAGCACATACGTGTGCGCGCACGCTTGGGGGTGCGCCCCCTGTTCGGGTCAGGATGTGGCGCGTGCGGGATGTCGGTGGCGTGTGGTGCGTGGCCGACATCCCGAACCTCGTTCCGGGGAACCGGATAGAGGGTTCCACCGGTGAACAGTCGGTTCTATCCTGACTGGAGCGCTCCGCGGCGGTGATGCTGCGTGACACTCGTTTCCCGTTCGAGAGACTTGCCGTTCCTGCCTTGAGGCTGGTGGGGGAGTGCGCTATCCCGGGGTGGCGGGATGACCCGAACGTTCCGTCGCCCCCGGGAACCAACACCGTCCCGCGGACCGCGCTGAGCGGGGTCACTTCAGCAGTGCGGCGACGACGAGCGAGATCGTGCCGACAGTGAGGGCACCGATGAGCGCCACTGGCACCAACGCATACGCAGGCTCCCGGGGGTCCGGCGAACTGGGGCGGGCTTCCGGCGTCGCGGTGCGGGCTTCGTCATCGACTGCTCGGTACGAGGGGCTGGTTGGGGCAGACTGTGGGCAGCAGTTGGGTGGTACCCGCTGTTAGCGGGGTGGGCTGCTACTGATCCGGTGTCCCGCCCCGCCCCGCGCCACAACCGAACGAGGGGCGCCGGCGTATGAGGGACGAGGACGAGACGTCGGCACTGCCGGGTGCGTTCCGCGTCGTGTTGCCATCGCGGCACCGGTCGAGCGGGCTTCTGCAGCATCGGGTCGAGCAGCTCGTCCGCGACGCGATCGCCGACGGCACGCTTCGGATCGGGGATCAGTTGCCGCCGTACCGGGTTGCGGCAGCAACCTCCGGGCTGAGCATCAACACGATCCTGAACGCCTACCGGGCGCTCATCCGCGACGACCTTCTGCGCTCCGTTCCCGGCCGCGGGTACTTCATCGGCGGACCCGTCCGGTACCGAGACTTCTTCGTCGGGTGCGTGGGTGACTGTTCGTGCGGGGCCAGGTAATCATCTGGCGGTAGCCTGCCCCTGTCGTTCGGGAGAGCGTGCTCTCAAACGACACCCGGGCGTTGGGAGTGGTGTGACCGAAGTGTCGGGTGGTGGGCCGGGAGGAAGACGACGGGTGAGCGGGGTGTCCGTTGGTCTCGCGATCGCGGCGCTGGTGGCCTTGTTGGTGGCGTTCGTGTCGTACTTCCTCGGCGGTCTCCTGGCCGGCTACGGGCAGGACGGCGGCGACGGTGGTGACGGCGGCGGTCCCGGTGGGTTCGCTGGCTACGGAATCGTCGCGATCGTGCTCGGTGTCGGGATCCCCGGGTGGGCGCTCGTTTGGGGCATCGTCGACGTCCGGCGCACTCGTGGGACACCGGGTGCAGCGCTCCTGGTCGGAGCTGTGGCGCTGGGTATCGCTCTCTGCACGATCGTCCCCGGGTCGGTGACGATCATCCGGACCTCGGTGCGGCTGCAGGCGGCGTACGAGCGGGAGAACCCGCGGTCAGAGGTGCTGGCGACGGCGAGAGCCGAGGCCCGAGCATCGGAGACCGCGGCCTCGCCGGCGGGTCGGGCTGCGGAACGCAACGCTCCCGCGCGCCGGGCCGCGACGAAGCAGCGACTCGACGCGGTGAGCCAAGCCGTACTGGATGCGCTGGCGATCACACCGGACGACATCGTCCCCGCTGGGCAGTCATTGCCGACGGGTTCGGCTGCGGCGCGGTCTGTCCGCGTCACCCCGTCCACGGGGCACTGCGATGCGGGATACGGTCCGAAGGCGGGCGTGTTCTACCGGTGGGACCTGTTCCTCGATGATTCCGTCGACCCGGTCCGCGCCGCCGCGGCGGTCCGGGCAGCGGTCGAGGCGACCGTGCCGGGTGCTGATCTGCAGCAGCAGAAGGTCGATGCCAGCTCGAGCCGGCTGGAGTTCACGGACGACGTGTCCGGGTCTCCGGACTTGCACGGAATCTTCACGTGGGGGGACGGTATCGGCTCGACCAGCCGGATCGTTGCCCTTGACACGGCCTGTCACTGAGCGTGTTGCAGTGCGGCACCCGGACCGCGGTCAGCGCAGGTTCGGCGGTCCCTGGTGCTTCGCGATGATGACGAGCCCGTAGATGCGTGACCACACGTACGCGATGATCGCCACGCCCAGTCCCACGAGGCCGATGGCCCCGAGCGCGGCACTGTTCAGGTGAGCGGCGCCGTTGATGGCGAACGCTGCTCCGCCGACGACCGCTGCGATGAACGCGACCATCTGGATGCGGAGCTTGAACTGCACCCGTTTCTTGTGTTCCCCGACCGCGATGATGTCCGACACTGTGTCCCCCTTGATGGCAGACCATCCGCCCCAGGGCGATGCTAACCCGCGGAGCAGCTCAGCACCGAGTGCGCTTCGCCCTCCACCGTCGGCTCGGGGCGCTCGCGCTGGCGCTGCTGATCCTCGCTGCCGCACCTACCCACGTGTCGCAGAGGCCAGTCACGGCGAAAGGAGGCGCGGACTGGGGGGCTGCCCAGCGGCGCGCGTTCGGGCGCAGCTGGTCACCGCGAAAGTGACGTTTGGGCTTCGGATGTTGCGTGGGGTCTCGACGCATGAGCAACGCCCCGTCGCGAGCGACGGGGCGTTGGCCGTTCCGGTCTGCCATGCACAGCCGGAGTACGTGGGGTGTTACTTGATCTGTGCGGTGATGGTGGCGGTGCCGACGAGGAGGCCGCGCTTGACGGCGTCGGTGCCGAAGGTCTTGTTCAGCAGGCCGGCGGCGTCTTCGGAGACGTGGACGGTGGTGCCGGTCAGGATGGCGTTGTCGCCCTCGAGCTGGAGGGGCTTGAGGGAGCCGCCCCAGAGCTCGAACAGGAACGCGTTGGACGCGGCGACCTTGCCGTTGACCAGGACGTCACCGTAGAGCTTCGAGGAGCCCGGGTTCACGACGAAGTTCTCGAGCGTGACGGTGGTGTCGCCGGCCTTCAGCGTCAGGCCGGAGTCGTCGTGGTTGAGCAGGCCCTGCACGTAGGGCTTGTAGTTGCCGTCCGGCGACCAGTACGTGACCGAACCGGCGGTGATCGGGAACGACACCGACCCGTCAGCCAGGGTCGCATCTCCCGAGACGCCGGGGGTGAGCTTGAGGGCGGTGAGGGCGTCGGTGAAGCCGGAGTCGAGCTTCACGGCGGTGGAACCGCCGAGGACCTCGGGGACCGAGGCGACCGGTGCGGGGATCTTCGACGACGACGACGAGACCGTGTGGATCGCCGGGGTCGAGGCCTGGGCGGAGGAGATGCCGAACGCGGCACCGCCGAGCACGAGGGCGCCGGTCGTGGCGAGGGTGATGGAGGTCTTCAGGCTCTTGCGCATGGTGATCGTTTCCTTTGCTGAGGTGTCGCGCTCGGCGCGGCTGCTGTGTGCGCGCCGAACACACCCTGGTGCAGGGTGGAGAACCAGCAATGTGCGGCTGGTGAGCGCTCCGGGTGGTTCCCGGTCTGTGCAAGTTATTCGGCGCCCTCCGACGAGGAGATTGGAACCCCGTACCCCGTTACCGCATCGTAATATTTGTTGTGGGAAATGTAACCTGTTCGAGGGTCGTGGGTGTTGTTGCAGCGCGTACCGGTTGAGGATCGCCAATCGGACACCTCTCGCCGCGGTGTGTCGTCGTATCCACTTAGCTCCGCGAGGAGAAGCGGAGCCGTTCTGTCAGACTCGGTTGGATGATCGCGCTTGTCTCGGCCCCGACCAACCTCGGCCTGCGGCCACCAGAGCCGGGCGCAGTCCCCGGAGCGGCGAAAGCGCCCGAAGCGCTCCGCGAAGCCGGTCTCTACCGCCGGTTTGTAGAGCAGGGAGCGACCGACGCCGGCGTGGTCCTTCCTGGTCGGTACGTCGACGACGACGCGACCCGCACCCCAGGTGTTGTGCGAAACGAGGGCGCGATGATCGATCATGCGCGGCGGCTCGCGGACCGCATCGACGCGGTGCTGGCAACCGGTGCGGCGCCGCTGGTCATCGGCGGAGATTGCAGCGTGCTCCTCGGCGCCGGCCTCTCGATGAAGCGACGAGGCGGTGTCGGGCTGGTGCACGTGGACGGGCACACCGACTTCCGGCACCCTGGAAACAGCGACGAGTGCGCGAGCGTCGCGGGGGAGGACCTGGCCGCCGCAGTTGGGGCCCACTGGCCCGCCGTGTCTGACATCGACGGTGCCGGCCCGTACTTCGACCCCGCACGGACCGCCCATGTCGGCTGCCGCGACGACGACGCCGAATTGGCGGAGGTTCGCACCGTGGTCGGTGCGGTCGTCCCGACCTCTGAATGGCGCGGTCGCGGCACCGCTGCCGTCGTCGGCGTCCTGCGGGCGACAGCGGGTGCTGCTGGCTACTGGTTGCAGGTCGACGTCGACGTGCTCGACGCAACCGTGATGCCCGCCGTGGACAGTCCTGACCCGGGCGGCTGCACGCCGGACGAACTGATCGAGCTGCTTCGCGGGCTCGCACCTCGCGCTGTCGGTGCGTCGATCACGGTCTACGACCCGGACCTCGACCCGAAGGGCACCCACGCCCGCCTCTTGACGGACGTCCTCACGGTCAGCCTCGGCGACCTTGGAAGCGAGCTGCGGTAGCAACGTCCGGTAGCGGATCGCCTATCGAGATGGGCTTGTCACTCCTGGAACGCGGTTCGATAGGCGGTGGGGGAGGTGCCGATGATGCTGCCGAAGTGGCGTCGGAGGTTCGCGTCGGAGCGGAGCCCGGTCGCTTCGGCGATCTGGGTCATCGACAAGTCGGTGCGTTCGAGGAGTTCCCGGGCCCGGTCGATCCTGGCGCGAAGAACCCACTGCATCGGGGTAAGGCCGGTGTCGGCCGTGAATCGCCGGGAGAACGTTCGCGCGGACACGGTCGCTTGGCGAGCAAGCACCGCGAGGGACAGGTCATTGTCGAGGTGGTCGAGCGTCCAGGCTCGGGTGGCGGCGAAGGCGTCGCCGTGCGGCTCGGGGATGGTGCGCGGCACGTACTGGGCCTGACCACCGCTTCGGTAGGGCGCGCTGACGAGACGCCTGGCGACGTGGTTGGCGAGGGCGACGCCGTGGTCACGGCGGATGAGGTGGAGGCAGAGGTCGATGCCGCTGGCGGCGCCGGCGCTGGTGAGAACGTTGCCGGCGTCGACGAACAGCACGTGCTCGTCGACGTCGACGTCCGGGTATTGGTCGCGGAGCACGTCCGTGTAGTGCCAATGCGTCGTCGCGGCTTGCCCGTCGAGGAGGCCGGCGGCGGCGAGGGTGAACGCGCCTGTCGAGATCGCTGCGATCCGGGCACCGCGTTCGTGCGCTGCGCGGAGCGCTGCGATGACAGCTGGCGGTGTGGTGACCTCGGCGGGATTCCGGTAGCCGGGGACGAGGATGGTGTCGGCCCAGGTGAGGGTGTCGAGGTCGTGGCTGACGGCGTAGGCGAGGCCGTTCCACCCGTCCACGGTGCCGACCTGTTCGGCGCAGACGCGGACCTCGTAGGGCATGCTCGGCCGCTTCGCGAACACGTGTGCGGCGATGCCGACGTCGAGCGCTTTCGCTCCGTCGAGGACTAGGACCGCCACTCGGTGGTCGCGGTCGGTGCTCACGCCCCCGAACCTAGCGCGCTGCGGCGCGTGCACGGGTGGTGACCGCAGCGGCGGTGGCAAGCACGGTGAGCGCGATGATTGCCGCGGCGATGTACACGGCCCGGTACGGGTCGGGAAACGCGCCGAGGGCGGCGATGAGCAGGCCGGCGAGGACGGCTCCGGCGCGGCGGGTGTTGGTGAAGAGCCCCGATGCGAGTCCGGGGCTCGGGAACACGTCCTGGAACACGGTCAGACCGAGGCCGGCGACGGTCGCGAAGAACCAGGCGTTCAGCGGTTGCAGGACGAGGAGCTGCCACGGCTCATGGGCCAGCGCGACGAGGCCGTAGTACGCGACACCGCATACCCACCCGCCAGCGAGGAGGAGCCGGACGGAGCGGTGTTCCTGGAGTCGGCCGATGAGCAGCAGTGCGGGGATCTCGAGGAGGGCGGCAGCGCCGAGCGTGATGCCAGCCCAGATGATCGGAGCCTGGAGGTCGCGGGTGACGAACAGGGTCGAGATAGTGACGGTGGCGATGTTCGTCGCCTGCAGGAGCGTGAACGCGCCGACGACACCCCACCGGTTCCACCCGCGGAGCTGCACCAGCAGCCGTGGCCGAGGTGTGGTGTCATCGGTGCGAGTTGTCCCGCGTCGGCGGAGGAGCAGGAGCGCGGTGACGACGTTGACCAGGCCGATGACTGCGAGGAGTGCCAGCGCTGCCGGGGAGCCGGCTGCCCCGGTGACGAGGGTGGCCACGAGAGGGCCGATGACCCAGGCGAAAGACACGATCGCACGGGTCCGGATGACCTGCGCCGGTGGTGCGCCTTCATGGCGGAGCTGCGCGAACAGCAGCGTGGAGCCGACGCCGGGCGGCCCTCCGAGGATGACCAGCGCGAGTACGACGACCGGGAGCGACGTTGTGACGGCGAGGACCGTGACGAGAGCGACCCCGCCGAGCGCGCAGAACACCAGCGGCCGAAGGTAGTTCCGGCTCCGGTCCGCGAGAGTCGGGATGACCAGGGATGCGACGAACCCGCCGACGTTGTAGAGCCCCAGGACCCAACCGACCTCGGCCGGCGTCGCGGCGTAGAGCGTCACGAGGAGCACTGCGAGCAGCGGGTTCAGCACCGCGAACTGCAACGCCCAGAACCACGCAGCGACCAGCCACAGCGCCTTCCCCTGCCGCTGTACCGTTTCTGTCTTCACGGGTGGCCCACCACGAGGCGCAGCGACCCGTCGAACGTCGGCTGGGCGCGCAGGTGTCCGTGCTGGGCGTCCCACGCGACCGTGTCGAGGTCGGCCCGCAGCGCGCGCTCGAAGCGTGCCTCGACGTCCGGACCGACGAAGCTCCAGGCGGAGTTCGCGCGCCTGGCGCCGGGGTCGAGGAGCGCTTCGGGACGGCCGTAGTACGCCTCACTGAATCCGTCGACGCATTCGAGTGGGATCGGTACGGACGCCACGGTAACGGTTCCGCCGAGTCCTGCTCGGAGGTTGTCGATCGACGGGTATCGGCTGGCTTCCGTGGCGATGACCTCGAGTGCGTAGTCGTTGATCCACGACCGGGTGAGCGCGGACGGGTCGCAGGTGAGGATCACGACAGGCCCGCGGGTCACCCGGCGAACCTCGTGGAGCCCAGCCGGCAGGTCCCGCCACTGATGGACGGTGAACGACGCCAGGGCCGCGTCGAAGCTGTCATCACCGAACGGAAGGTCCTCCGCGGTCGCATCGACCGCGGGCACCGACCCTGCGGGGCGTTGCGCACGCATCGTGGCGCTCGGCTCTACAGCGGTCACGTCGAGGTCGGTCGGTTCGTAGGAGCCCGCACCAGCACCGACGTTCACGAGCGTTCGAGCATTGCCGAGCGCAGCCCGGATCGCCGCGGTGAACGCGGGCTCCGGACGCCGGTACTGCCCGTACCCGGCCCCGATCACGCCGTAGTTCGCATCGCCGGCACTGCCATCGGACCCGCTCGTCACTGAACGCTCATCTGTCATGACATCAGCCAACCGCCGAGCCCAAGGACGCCGCCAGCGGTAATCAGGACGACGGCCGTACAGATCACGCCAACCCATGACCACCGCGGCAACCGCATCTTCGTGTTGAATGGCAAAACATCGCCGCATTTGCGGCGCAACCTGTCGAACGGAACCCCGTCATGCCGCACCGCGCCACCCGCCTGCCGACCCTCCTGACCGCGGTTGCCGCGGCGTCGCTGCTGCTCACCTCGTGCTCCACCGGCAGCACGACGGCCAGCTCGTCATCGCCCTCTGCGTCGTCGACGCCCGCGACGGGCTCGATCACGGTGTTCGCGGCCGCGTCGTTGCAGCAGACGTTCACCGCGCTGGGGAAGCAGTACGAGGCCGCGCACCCGGGCGCAACGATCGAGTTCTCCTTCGCCGGCTCCAGCGACCTCGTGACGCAGATCCAGAACGGCGCACCGGCCGACGTCTTCGCGTCCGCGGACACGAAGAACATGGACAAGCTCGCCACCAGCGACCTCCAGGGCACACCGGAGGACTTCGCCAAGAACACGCTCGAAATCGCGGTCGCACCTGGCAACCCGAAGAAGATCACCGACTTCAAGGACCTCACCAACGCCGGCGTGCAGGTCGTCACGTGCGCCAGCCCCGTCCCCTGTGGCGCAGCGACGGAGAAGGTAGAGCAGGCCACCGGCATCACGTTGAAGCCTGTCAGCGAGGAACAGTCCGTCACCGACGTGCTCGGGAAGGTCAGCTCCGGGCAGGCCGACGCGGGCCTGGTCTACGTCACCGACGTCAAGGGCGCTGCCGGCAAGGTCGACGGTGTGACGTTCAAGGACGCCTCGTCCGCCGTCAACACGTACCCGATCGCAGTGCTGAAGGAGAGCAAGAACCCCGACCTCGCCGCGGAGTTCAGCGACTACGTCCGCTCCGACGCTGGACAGAAGGTGCTCCAGGCGGCCGGCTTCCAAGCTCCCTGAGCACCAGGTTTGCTTGTTCGGTGACCGATCCTCGAGCGGGCACCTGACGAGTCAGTGTCTGAGGAGTCCGACGACCAGCGTCACTGCTGCGATGAGGCTTCCGAGGAAGAATCCGCATCCGATGAACCGCGTCAGCTCCGGAGTGATCTGGCGTCCCCAGAACTCTCCTTCGACCTTCCGCGCAGAGCGTGTGATCGGGCCCGGGAAAAGCATGAGGGCACAGCCCCAGGCGATGCAGATCACCGCACCAACCGCAAGGAAGAGGACACCCACGTCCCTGACCGTACCGAATGACCGCCAAAGCTGAGTGCTCGGCGTTCCGACAAAGGATCGGCTGTCGGGCGGTCGGCGACGGCGCTTCCGTTGGTATCCGCTTGAATCACCCCGTAGCGTCGTCCTATGGATCAAGACGTGCTGGTGGTCGAAGCGGCCAGCGCCGCGGACATTCCTGCAGCTCAAGCGCTCATCGACGGTGCGAGGCAGTGGCTGCGCTCGCGTGGGATAGACCAGTGGCAAGACCCCGTGCCGGATGCTGTTCTACTCCGCGACGCCGAGCAGGGGAATCTCTTCGTCGTGCGTCAGCACCAGGTGATCGTGGCCATGGTCACCGTGTCCGACTCGGACTTCGAGACGTGGGGCATGGAGAGCAGCTCCGCTGTGTACGTGCACCGACTGGCCGTTGCGCAGACTCATCGTGGCAGCCGGCTCGGACAACGACTGCTGGTGTGGGCAGAACACAGAGCTACCGAGCGCGGGGCGGCCCTCGTACGGCTCGACTGTGCGACGGACAACCCGGGCTTGCGGCGCTTCTACGAACAGCAAGGGTTCCGGCACGTTCGCGACGTGACGGTGACAGCCCTCGAGGGCGGGCGGCAGCTCGCGTCCAGCCTCTACGAACACGAGCTGGTCCGGTAGCCGGTCGTTCCACGGACGTGCTTGCTCGAAGCCGCCAGGCCGGGACCCTCGATGGTTCTGGTCCCGGGTGAGGCTCCGCTCTCGGACGCCTACGTCTGAGAGCGGAGCTGAGGATTTAGCGGGTGGGGTGTGCTTGTCGGTTGACGCAGCGGTAGACGGTTGCGCGTCCGATGCCGAACAGCTCGGCGAGTTCGGCGACCGAGTGCGTGCCAGCTTCGTGGACCTCGAGGAGGTGGCGTTGTTGCGCGGGGCTGAGTTTGGGTTGCCGGCCGCGGAGGTGGCCTTTCGCTTTCGCGATCTGCATTCCTTCGCGCGTTCGGGCGCGGATGAGGTCGGACTCGAACTCGGCCACCATCGCGAGGACGTTGAACAGCAGCCGGCCGACGGGGTCGTTCGGGTCGTGGACGGAGCCGCCGATGTTGAGCTTGACGTTCTTGGCGGTGAGTTCGTCGACGATGTCCTTCGCGTCGCGGAGGCTTCGTGCGAGCCGGTCGAGCTTGGCGATGACGAGTGTGTCCCCGTCACGACAGGAGGCAAGCGCTTCGCGCAGCCCTGGTCGTGATCTGTTCGTGCCAGTCAGGCCATGATCGGTGTGGATGTTGGGCGGGAGGACTCCAAGCCGTTCCAGCGCGACGCGCTGGGCGGTGAGGTCCTGTTCGTAGGTTGAGACGCGGGCGTACCCGATGAGTAGAGCGTTCATGGCGCGAGGATCCGCCGACTTCCCGAATCCGACTCGTCTCGCAACGGGATCGGCTCCCGAGACCCACGTCCTTCGACCAACCGTGGGCCGCCCGGCTCCCGCTCGCGGACGTACCATCGAGGCGTGAAGTGGTTGGTAGGACTCTCCGCGATCCTGGGGCTTCCGTTCCTCGGACTCGCCGGGGTCGCGATCGCCCTCATCGCTTCTGCCCACGGAGACGTGGGCCGCATTCTCGAGGGATGCCTCTTCGCTGCTGGTGCTGCAGTGTGCGCCACGGTGATGGGCCTTGCGCAACGGGCAGGGGCCAATCGCCGGGCGGACGAAGCCATCGCTCGCAGTGCTCGCTGGGATGCCCACGAAGATCATCGCGAAGGATGACGTGGGGCACGACCTTGTCCGACAGGGATCCGCAAGTGCACGGCGCTCCGCAGCTCAAGCGGTGCGTGCTGCCCCGGCGGTCGAGCGTCAGCGGAACCGGTTCACGAGCGCGGCGACGATCGGGACACGTGTCAGCAACACGATGATCGCGTAGCCGATGACTCCACCGAGGGTGTTCCAGATGAAGTCGTTGACGTCAGCGACGTGACCACCGGAGAACAGCTTCTGCGCGGCGAGTTGCAGGAGCTCGATCGTCAGGCTGACGGCCGCGGAGGTGAGCAGCGCCTTCCACCACCGCGGACGCCGCATGAGGAGCTGCAGGAGGACGCCCAGAGGCACGAACACCGCCACGTTGGTGAGCGCGTCCGCGAGCTCGTAGTCGTGGAACGGGATCAGCGCTAGCGCCGGTGCCCACGGCTCGTCGCGCGAGGTCGGGTGAAGGAAGATCGGGAAGACCGTGTTCGCGAGGATCCCCGCGGCATAGACGGCGATCGCGGCGGCGACGGCAACACGCGGCCACGTGAAGCGCCGTCCCCTGAGCAGGAGCGCCAGCTGGACGACGAACACGACGACACCGAAGGGAACGGCAACCGGCAGGACGGGGACTTCGCCGAACGGGTTGGAAGACATTCGGAGAAGCCTAGTGACGCTGAGCTGCTGCGGAGGACCAACGAGCGTCGACCGCCGTGATTGCTCCGTTTCGCCATTCGCCAGGACGCCGATCCGACTCGGTGCGAGCAGGACTACAACGGGGTCGCGATCTCGAGGATGGCAATCGACAATCCCGTCAACGCAGCCACCACTCCGAGTGCAGCGAGCGGGAACCACATGCCGAGACGGCCATTGCCGTACCGGCGGAGGCCCAGGAAAGCGCCGACGCCCACCGCGGCAATGCCTCCGAAGAACGAAAGGCTCGTGCTGCTGAACCAGGGTGCGTCCGAGCACCCCGTGCGTGGAGGTGTTGAGCAGAGCCCGTAGGCGTACAGGTTCTCGTTGAACACGTAGCCGGCTGAGATGACCACGGCGATGATCCCGACAACGATGAGAGCCCAGATGATGACCAGGTCGGCTCGACCAGCGTGCTCTCTCCAGGGTGTTCTTGCGAGGCGTGCCTTCATTCGATTCTCTCGATCGACGCTTCTCCGCGAGCGAATTCCGCGAACCGAAGCCGAGCCGAGCGTAGCGCCCTGGTCGGCTCCCGTGAGCTGGTCCTCTTGCGCATGCTCGGTTCGTAGCCAGAATGAGTTCGTGCAGATCGAAGAAGTGGACGAGCGGCACTACGGCGCCGAAGGCGAGCGCGACACCTTCGTCGTGCACTTCTTCCATGCGCCGAGCGGTGAGATGGTCGCGCCCGACTGGGACGCCACGAGTTGGTCGGTCAGTGTGATCCGCGTCACCGACGCGACGTACCGCGCGGCGTTCGCAGAAGCTCGGCGGATTGCTGCTGGCGAGACGTCGCCGACGCTGTTCTCGGTGTCCCTCGAGACCGCGGAGCCGAATGGCCCGGGAATCCTGCGACTGTTCGGGACCGACCTCAACATGGAGGGCCTCGAGCTCGACCTCGATTCGCACGCGGCGAAACGGGAGATGTTCGCCGAGTTCTTCAGCCGCGACCGTACTGCGCACGCGTGATCGGGGATCTGGAGCGCAACCACTGACGGACGGGAGGCCCGATGCCAGCTGGCACCGTCCCTCCAGGCACGGCCGTCGCCCCGCTGGCGCGGTGCGCCGGTACCGGCTGGTGGGGCCCACCTCCCGTCCGTCACGTGCCGCGCGCGAGGAGCTGCTCGTGTTGGAGCTGGAGTTGCCGTCCGCATCGCTGTGCGACGCGCTCACTGTGGGTGACGATCACGAACTTGGTTCCCGCTTGCTGCAGCCGGTCGAAGAGGGCGAGCACGTCGTCTTCGGTCGTCTCGTCCAGTGCGCCGGTGGGCTCGTCGGCGAGGACGACGGCTGGGCGCTTTGCGATGGCTCGAGCGATCGCGACGCGCTGCGCTTCTCCTCCCGAGAGTCGCCGTTGGCGCTTGACGGCAAGGTGACTGATGCCGACCGCCTCGAGGGCGTCATGTGCTCGGGCGGCCGAGCCGGCACGAGCAGGAACGCCGAGCCGGACGTTGTCGAGCACGCTGCGGTCGCCGAGCAGGTTGTGATCCTGGGTGACGATGCCGATGTGTCGGAGTCGGTGCGCCGCCATCCTGCGTGCGGTCCGCTCGAGCACGTGCCCGTCGTGCTCGTAGGTCCCGCCGAAGTCGGTGTCGAGGCCGGCGAGGATCCGGAGCAGCGTGCCCTTGCCGGATCCGCTCCGCCCGGTGATGGCTACTGACCGATCGTCGTCGCGAAGGTCGAAATCGAGTCGGTCGAACAGTGTTCGGGTCGATCCGTCGGGCTCGGTGATCGTCTTCGAGACGTCGCGCAGCGCGATCATCGTGGGGTACCTCTTCGGCGTTGGGTGGTCAGTTCGATGCGGACGGCTCCTCGGCTGACCGCGCCGTCCACCACGCACCAGAGCAGGAGGATGGTGCCGGCGCCGAATCGAGCCGTCGCGCTGTCGTTGGGGAGCACCGCGCTGGTCGCGAGGAACAGCCCGAACGCGGCGGCGTACTCGGTGAGGCGGCTTGCGCGGAACAGCCGGTTCGTGCGGTTCGGGCTCTTCCCGAGGAGATGGTGCACCCGCGCGACTGGCGCTCGACGGTGATGGAGAAGTCGGTCGAGGAACGCCGTGATGATGCCCACGCCCGCGGTGAGCACGACGAGCAGCGCGGTGACGAGCACCATGTTGTCCTGGATGAGCTGGCGGACGAGGGAGAGCTGCACGAGGTAGGTCGGCACTCCGAGCAACGTGCACGACCCGAAGCCGGTGTCGTCTCCGATCTCGTCGAGTCGCGCGACGACGCCACCGAAATCGAGGCTGCGATCGACGGCGAGGTCGGCGTTCAGTACCTGGAACACCAGGCGTCCGAACAGCTCGGGATCCAACCGGTCGAGTGCTGCTCGGTCGAGTCCGGCGAGTGTCGGCGGGTAGGGCACGATCACGGTGTCATCGAGGTAGTGGTTGGCCTCACCGCGGAAGTACATGGCGCTGTCCGGTTCGAGGAAACCGACGACCTCGAGCTCCTGCTCCTGCAGGATGACCGAGCCGGTGAGTCGCTGTCCGAGCTCGTACACGCCGCGGTACTCGTTGCCGAGCAGCACGGGGATCCGGCCGGAAGCCCAGTCGACGGCGTCCCAATCGATCGGCTTGCCGTCCTGCACGGAGAGCCCCGCGAACTCGAACGCGGTCTCGTTGAGCTGGATGGACTTGATGTCCTGAACACTCCGCCCCGATTCGTCCTGGTACTTCCCGTTGAGCGTGTACTCGGTCCCGTAGCCGACGTCGAAGCGATCGTCGCCGCGGAAGTCCTGGACGGTGACGGGTTGGTCGTACGAGGAGATGAACCTGAATCCGGGCTCGTCATCGATGCGGTCGACGAACGAGGCGACTGCGTCGAGTGCGCGCTCGTCTCGCCGAATCGCTTCGAAAGCCTCCGGGTCGAGATCGTCGATCACCGTGTAGAGGTCGGCATCGGCAACAGTGGACAGGCCCTGGGTCACGGCCTGCGACGTGGACTGGGTGAACGACGCCACGTTGTACCAGCAGAGTGCGAGCAGCACGATCAGGACGATCTTGGCGACGATGATCGTCCAGTTGGACCGAAGGTCGTTCAGCAGTTCCATCGACGGCTTCCCTGCCAGAACGAAGCGACGGACACGGCAAACACGACGCTTCCGACCGCGATGACTGCGGTGGTGACGTCGAGGTCGAGGGTGGTGGTTTGCCTGACGACCGCCGCGCCCGCGAGGGCGGTCGTACAGCGGGCGGTGCCGATCAGAGCGACTCTGGCGGCCGCGCTGCGAAGGGTGTTCAGCGGTCGGAACCCGGTGGTGAAGCGGACGGCGGCGGTGCGGAGTTCCCATCGTCCAGCCTGAAGACCTGCGACCACGGCGATGAGCATGATGACGAGCGCGCCGAGCGCGACCAGGACCGGTGACACGGCGTCGACGTTCGTCCTGCGGTTCGTGCCGTCGTCGATGATCTCAACGACTCGTACACACGGATGCTCGCGAGCGACGTCCGGTACCGGTTCGTCCTCGACGCCAGCACGATCTGACGCCCAGTCGGCCGTTCGCACCCGGGTCGGTGATCTGGACGAGTCCCCAGCGGGGAGTCGTTGCGCCAGGCGTGTTCGCATCCCCGGGCCGTAGTGTGGCGGCACGCGGTCTTCGACTGCTGGAGCAGGGCACGACCGGCCACTTCTGATCACAGCATCTGGAGTGACCCCGTGGGCGCCGACCGCGAACGACGACTGTTGCAGACGATCATCGCGCTGGTCGGCAGCGCCACCAGCTCAGAGGACCTCACCGGGCGCCTGCAGCACCTGGTGGACGAGTCGGCGGCGTTGTTCGACGTCCACGCTGCCGGGCTGATGCTGTTCGGCTCGGATCACCGGTTGCAGATCACCGCCTCGGTGGGGCACCACAGCGGACTGCTCGAGCTCCTGCAGCTCGAAGTCGGCGACGGGCCCTGTCTCGAGGCAGCGCGGACGGGGAGCGTGGTCTCGATCCCCGACGTCCGAGTGGCCGAGCCGCGATGGCCGCACTTCTGCCGGGCCGCGGCTGACGCCGGGTACACGGCTGTCCACTCGATCCCGCTGCGGCTCCGGACGACCGTCATCGGATCGCTCAACCTGTTCGGCGAGTCCGCCGGCGCGTTCGACGAGGACGACCTCGTCGCCGCCCGAGCGCTCGCCGACATCGCAGCGATCTCGCTCCTGCAGCAGCGCTCCATCGACGACGCGGTGACGACGCAGGGGCAGCTGCAAGCAGCGCTCGACAGCCGCACGGTGATCGAGCAGGCGAAGGGGTGGATCGCGAACCGCAACGGGGTGGACCTCGCGACCGCGTTCTCCCTGCTGCGCGACCACGCGCGGCGGAACCAGCTCCCGCTCGCCGAGGTCGCCCTCGCCGTCCTCGCCGGACGGACCACCCTCGGCTAGTCGTACTCGGCCACGCGCCCGGCGTCGCCGGCTCCGCTCGTTTCCGCTTCGGTCACCCCGGAGCGTCGCCATGCGGATCAAGACGTGGCTGCGGTCGAAGCTGCCACGGCCACGGACGTTTCGGGCACCGCCCCACCCCAGCCGTTGAACCCTCCGAACACGACCTTCACCGGGACGGCCTGCGCCCGGCCGGCCACGTACCGGTACACGCCGCCGGGGCGTCCGAGCCACAGCACACGCGCCGGCGTCGCGGTCGTCGCCACTGTCCGGAGCTCGACCACGTACTGCCCGGAGGGGATCTGGAACTGCGCCGTCTGCTCGCTGTCGAGCAGCGTCGAGAACCGGGTCGAGAACGACGCCCCGGTCGTCGTGTCCGTCACCGTGACGCTCGCGCCACTGAGCTGCGCCGAGGGGGCGCGGGACGAAGTCGCCGCGTAGACGACCAGGTCGTAGTCGCTGTGCGCGTAGTGCCTCGACAACGTCACCTGCGAAGCAGGGACGGGCCCACGCTGCTGGTACACCCGGGTCTTCCAGACTGCGGGCGACGCCGTTCCGCTGGCGTACGCCTCGATGCGGTACTTCCCGGTGCTCAACCCGACGAACCGGTACTGGCCCGTGTCGTCCGAAGTCGTCCGGAACACCTGCGAGGTGTCCTCGTTCCAGGCGTACATCAGGCGCCCAGCGGCGGGCCCCGTGGGGCCGACCACACCGCCCTGCACGGTGGCACCGATCACGAGCGGCACGGTGACGGCGACCGTCGCACCGCCGCGGACGGCGATGTCCGAGCGGAGTCCGGGTGCGTAGGTCGCCGCTCCGTGCGGCGGGAGCTGCCGCGTCGTCACCGTGACCGTGTCCGGCGCGGGGATGCCGGTGAACGTCGCGGTGCCGTCGGCATCGGTGGTGGCGTTCCCGACGACGGCGTCGATGCCGATCGCCGCGAGCTCGACGTCCGCCAGCCGGATCGCGGTGCCGTCCGGCGCTGCGAGCTGCACGGTGATCGTTCCCGACCCGGCCGCGGCCGCTGGCGGCGCCAGGCCGACCATCGCGGCTGCGGCAAGCACCACGACCAGTGCCGTCCCCGTGATCAGTCGCATCGCGTTCCCCGCTCACCAGTCGTACCTTGCGGGGGACTGTACGCGTCGGGCGGGCGGTGGGGAGGGCTCGTCCGGTGGTCGCCGCGCCCGGGCGTGGCCTCGGGAGCAAGCCCGGGCGACGATCGCCTACCGGCGCATCCGGTCTGTCGAGTACTCGGGGGTGGCGTACCTCCCACCTTGCGGCACGTCCGGGTCGATGAGCTCCCGCGTGCTCCATGCGGCCGCGTCGTCCTGCGGGAAGAAACCGACGGCTTCCCCGGACTGGAGGTCCCACCAGCCATCGGTGTTCGCGGAGACGGCGTAGAACACTGCGGTGTGTTCGGTCGTCGTCATCGCTGCGACGAAGGCGCGGATCGCGTCCGAGGGGCTGAGCCACGTCCGCTGCTCTCGAGCGGACGACGGCTGCTCCTCGTAACTGCCGATGCGCAACGTGATGGTGCTCATCCCGAACTTGTCCGCGTACAGCCGACAGAGCGCTTCCCCCGCCGCCTTCGACACCCCGTAGAAACCGTCAGGTCGCGGCGGCATGTCGGGCGTCACGTGGTCACCCGCGGTGTACGAGCCCGTCAAGCGATTGCTGCTCGCGTACACGACCCGGCGTACCCCGGCCCGCCGGGCGGCTTCGAGCACGTGGTAGGTCCCGAGGATGTTGGCCTCGGCCAGGTCGTGGAAGTCGGCCTCGTCGGCGATGCCACCGAGATGGACCACTCCGTCTGCTCCGGCGAAGAGCTCCACCAGGTTCTCCAGGTCGGCGAGGTCGACCTCTGCGACGGACTCGTGTGGGGCGCTGGAGGTGATCGGACGAATGTCGGTGGAGACGAGGACCGCGTGACGCTCCAACAGTGCCGACCGGAGTGCAGACCCGATGTTCCCGGCAGCACCGGTGATGACCCAACGGCTTCCGGCGATGCTCGACATCGTGCGATCGTACTGGCCGAACTGCCTGGCGAAGTCCTGACGACGGACCGTCAGTCCGGCCCGGAACGGCGAACCGGACTAGCTCGCCCGGGTCTCCGGTGACTGGATGCCGGCGAGTTCGAGGGCCCGGAGGTAGCTGGTGATGGCGTCCCGGTTGTGCACCAGGAAGTCGATCTTCTCGGTCATCCGGTCGCGTTCGGTCTCGAGCAGGGCGAACAACCCGGGCTCGGCGTTCTCGACGACGATCGTCTGGGGTTGCCCGAGGCAGGGGAGGATGTCCGAAACGATGCGTGTGGGGATGCCCGCGTCGATCAGGCCCTTGATCTTGCCCACGCGATCGATCAAGTACTCGTCGTACTCCCGGTACCCGTTGTCCAGACGCCTCGGAGTGATCAGTCCCTGCTCCTCGTAGTAGCGGAGCATGCGAGACGGCACGCCCGTTCGCTTCGACAGCTCTCCGATGCGCACGCGTCCTCCTCGGGCGATTTGACCTTCACACTAATGAGAAGGTTGATCCTAGTGGGATGTCTGTTGCAGAAGAAGACCACCTGACGATCGGGATCATCGGTGCAGGGTCGATCGGCTCCACCATCGCCCGACGCCTGAGCCGGCAGGGTCACGACGTGATGATCGCCAACTCGCGCGGCCCCGAGACGATCGACGAGGCAGCGCTGCGTACCGGAGCCAGGGCAGTCGCCGCGGCCGAAGTCGCGCATGGAGTCGACGTCCTGATCGTCTCGGTCCCGATGAACCGCAACGCCGACATCGCCGAGTACGTCCGATCCGCTCCGGAAGGCGCAGTCGTCATCGACACCTCGAACTACTACCCGATGCGCGACGGTTCGGTGCGCGCCTTCGAGGAGGGCGTTCCCGAGAGCGTGTGGCTGTCGGAACTGTTCGGACGCCCCGTCGTGAAGGCGTGGAACGCGATCACCTCGCAGTCCTTCGATGCGAAGGCCTCCGAGCCCGGCGACCCGCTTCGCGTGGCGATCCCCGTGGCGGCCGACCGCGACGCCGATCGTGCCCTCGCGATGCAGCTGGTGGAGCAGACCGGCTTCGACGCCGTCGACGCCGGCGTCCTCGCCGAGTCGTGGCGTCAGCAGCCTGGTTCCCCCGTCTACTGCACCGACCGCACGCGCGCCGAGATGCCGGACTGGCTCGCCGCCGCCGAGAAGGAGCGCGTGCCGAAGCGCCGCGACCTGGCGATGGAGGTCATCGGCGACTACGTCCGAGGCGGCGGTGACGCCACGGAGGGGCGATTCCTCGTGGCGATCAACCGCGCGTCCTACAGCTGACGCCCGCTTCCGTGTACAGCGGTGTGCGACCCGTGGTGTCGTGTGCACTACTGTCGTCGGCAGAGGGAAAAAGCCCGCGCTGCTCCGGCAGGCGGGACCGCACACGCGTCTCACGGGAGTCGCCACTTCTTCATCGAAGGAGTGTGCCCGTGTCCGACCCCATCGCCCGCCCGCCGTTTGACCCCGAACTCGCGACCTTCCTGACGGCGCTCGAGGCCCGTGGTCCGTTCACCATCACCGCAGAGATGCTGCCCCGTATGCGACAGCTCGACGTGCCCGAGGACGTCCTCGACGAGCGCCTGCGGTCCCGCGGGTACCAGCGGCGGAACGTCACGGTTCCGGGGTACCTCGGTGAGCCCATCGACCTCGCGATCATCGACCGCGTCGAGCGCACCGGTGCGACCGGTGCGACCGGTGCGACCGCGGCCGTCTACTCGATCCACGGCGGGGGCATGGTGTTCGGCCACCACCTCGGGAACCTCGACTCGTTCGACGACTGGCTGCTCGACCACGACGTGGTCCTCGTCAGCGTCGACTACCGCCTCGCACCCGAGTACCCCGATCCGTACCCGGTGGAGGACTGCTACGCCGGTCTCGTCTGGGTGGCGGCGCACGCGGACGAGCTCGGCATCGACCCGGCGCGGATCGTCATCGCGGGGCAGAGCGCCGGCGGCGGACTCGCGGTGGGGACGGCCCTGCTCGCCCGTGACCGGCAGGGTCCCGACCTGATGGCGCAGATCCTCGTGTCACCCATGCTCGACGACCGTGACGAGACGGTCTCGACCCAGCAGATCGACGGCGTCGGGGTCGCCGACCGCCAGATGAACCGCTTCGCGTGGGACGCGTACCTCGGCCCACGCCGTGCCACCCCTGACGTCTCCGAGTACGCCGCTCCGGCTCGTGCCGCAGACCTGTCGGCGCTGCCGCGCACCTACATCGACTGCGGCAGTGCTGAGGTCTTCCGCGACGAGGACGTCGCCTTCGCGAGCCGCCTCTGGGCAGCGGGGGTCGACGCGGAGCTCCACGTCTGGCCCGGTGCCTTCCACGGGTTCACGAGCATGGTGCCCGACGCCGCGATCTCGAGGACCGCGACCGCGGCCCTGGCGGACTGGACCCGACGGCTGCTCGGCGATCCTTCCCGGGACGACAGAGGCCGACACCTCCGGATGTGCCTCGACCGTGTCAGCGGCTGACGGTGACGCGTTCGACGGAGGTTCCGCCACCACCGTCGGCCTCGATGGACGCGGCATCGCGGAGCGGGAGGCCGTCGTCGGTGATGATCGTCGACAACTCGTCGAGTCCGAGGACCCGGTACCGGCCGAACGTGCCGTACTTCGAGCTCGTCGCGACGAGCACGGTGGAACCGGCCGCGCGCGCCGCCGCCTTCTTCGGCTCGACCTTCGACTCGGACGGGATGGTGATCCCGCGACGGAGGTCCCACGAGCTGGTGCTCAGGAACGCGACGTCGATCGAGAGCTCTGCGAGCACGATCGAGGGGAGCCGTCCGACGGTGGACTGGTTCTGCTTGTCGAGGCGTCCGCCGACGACGATGACCTCGATCGTGGGGTGGTCGAGGTACGACGACGCGATGACGAGGTCGTTCGTCACGACGGTCAGGTCGTGCAGGTGGTCGAGGTAGGGCCGCATCGCCTGGATGGTCGTCCCGGCGTCGAGGTAGACCGTCATGGACTCGTGGACGAGCTGCGCGGCCCTGGCAGCGATCGCGTCCTTCTCGCGGACCTCGGTCGTGGACTTCTCGATCCGTGGCGGCTCGCTCGCGACCCGTGCGACGCTCTTCGCGCCGCCCTGGGTCGCGATCACCCGGCCCTGTTCCTCGAGTTCGGCGATGTCCCGCCGGATGGTCATGTGGCTGACCCCGAGGAGACCGGCGAGCTGGCGGTAGCTCAGGACGGAGTCCTGCCGGAGGTGGCGCACGATCAGGTCGCGCCGTTGCTCGGGGATGAGCGGCGGTTCGGACGTCTGCGGCTCGCTCACACGGTCACTGTAGCGATCGTCGGGTCCACGGCGTGCCGTACCGGTCGGCGAGCTCGATCGCGTCGTCCTCGGACAACAGTCGTCGGTCGTGTCCCGCGGTCAGGACACTGATGCGGCACGCCTCTTCGAGCTCGATGGCTGCTTCGAGGGCGTCGGCCGTGTCCGTCCCGCTGACGACCTGGCCGTGGTTGGCGAGCAGGACGGCCCTGGAGGGTGTCGGCTCGTCGCGGATGAGCGCGCCGATCTCCGGGTGGCCGGGAGCCCGGTAGGGGATGAGTGGCGTCTGCCCCACACGCATGACGAAGTACGGGGTGATCGGTGGGATCGCGCTCGTCGCGGACCACGGCGCGAGGCAGGACGCAGCGACGGAGAACGGCGAGTGCACGTGCACGCATGCGCCGTGCGTCGGGTTCCGGGCGTACATGGCGAGGTGCATGGCGACCTCCTTCGACGGCCGCGGCCCGTGCACGTGGGTGCCGTCGAGGGTGAGCTCGGCGATGCCGTCGGGGCGGAGGTCGCTCAGGTCGGTGCCGGTACCGGTCATCGCGACCCGTCCGTCGCGGAGGACGCTGATGTTGCCGGTGCTGCCGGGGCTCAGGCCGGCCGCCGCGAGGCGCTTGCCGGTGTCGGCCAGGGCAACGGTGACGTCGGCGAGCCAGGGGTCGGTGGTGTTCACGCGAGGGCCTCCCATGCGGTGACGAACATGTCCGGCGACCCGAAGTTCCCGGACTTCAGTGCGATGGCGATGCGGCGTCCCGATGCGGTCACCCCTTCTGCCCAGCACACACCGGGGGCGATCGGTGCACCGATGACGAGCCGCTGGATCCCGAGCCGCGAGACCACCGCGCCGGACGTCTCCCCGCCGGCGACGATGCACTGTGCGAAGCCGTCGGCGATCGCACGGTCGACGATCTCGGAGAGTGCGTGCTCGATCCGGGTCGAGCTGTCGGCGTCCGCGGAGACGTCGGACGGAACGCCGACGCTGTAGACGACGGGTGCGCTGTCCGCGGGTTGCGCTCGGAGCCAGGCCACGGCCTCCTGGACGACCGCTGGTGCATCGACGGCGAGCCGGGCGACGTCGAGCTGGTGCGTGGGGGAGCCGGCCGCGACGGCGGATGCGATCTGCTCGCGGGTGCGCGCAGACGCGCTGCCGCAGACGACGAGGCGGCGGCCGACGGGCGCGGTGAAGGCGGCGGTGGCGTCCGCACTGCCCGGTGCGACGCCGAGGGCGAGCCCGGAGCCGCCGGACCGGAGGACGTCTCCCTCGGTGGCCGCGGCGATCGTGACGAGGTCGTCGTCGTCGACCGCGTCGACGACGACGTACGGATCTGCGGACGCGTCGAGTGCTGTCCGGACTGCCTCCGGCCCGGCCTGCACCGTCGTGAGACGGACCTCGCCGACGGTGTGCCGGGTCTGCGGGCGGAGGATGTCGGCCACGCGTGACTTCGTCATCGGGGTGAGCGGGTGGTGCCGCATCGAGGAGTGCTCGAGCAGGTCGGACCAGACGAAGAGGTGTCCTTGGAAGGTGGTGCGGCCGTTGTCGGGGAACGCGGGGACGACGACGCAGCGTGCAGCACCGGTGCGTTCGACGAGTGCGTCGAGGACCGGTCCGATGTTGCCGCGATCGGTCGAGTCGAACGTGGAACAGTACTTGAGGAAGAACCTCGTGTGGCCGGCTGCCGCGAGACGGTCGTGCGCGGCGAGCGATTGGGCGACGGCGACGTCGATCGGCGCCGTCCGGGTCTTCAGCGCCACGACGGAGACGTCCGTTCCGGGGTCTGCGCGCGCGTCGGGTGCCGTGAGGACCTCGGTCCGGTAGCCCCGGGCGGCGTACGCGGTCGCGATGTCGGTCGCTCCGGTGAAGTCGTCGGCGATGACGCCCATCGTGGCCATGTCGTTCCCTCCTGACGATGCCCGCCGCTCTCCGGCGCGCGTCCTCCAATGAGAATACACGTGAATCCGTGTGAAAGAAGTTGAACAACTGTGACAAGCGGTGTTACGGTGGCGATCGCCCGGTGGTCACCTGAACCGGTCATCGGGCACCTGATCAACGAGGAGACGAGGAACGATGGCGATCCAGCAGCCCAGTGGCACGCAGACCCGAGTCGCGCTGACCGGCGCGCGCGGAGGCTACGGACGGACCCTCCTGGCACAGCTGCGGAACGTGGCCGACATGACGCCGACGGTCCTCGTCGACCCGGACGGGGCAGGGGTCGAGTCGATGCTCGCCGACCTCGGCATCAGCGACGCCACCGTCGTACCGGACCTGGCGGGGATCGACTGGAGCGCGATCGACGTGCTCGTCGAGGCCACCGGCCGGGTCGCCGCCGGCGTCGCGTACGCCGAAGCCGCCATCGCGCAGGGTGTGCACGTCGTCATGGTGAGCAAGGAGGTCGAGACCGTCGCCGGCGTCACGCTCGCCGCCACGGCCGCCGCGGCCGGCGTCCGCTACCTGCCCGGCGACGGGGACCAGCCGGCCAACCTCATCCGCCTCGTCACCTGGATCGAACGTGTCGGGCTCGACATCGTCGCGCTCGGCAAGTCGGGGGAGTACGACCTCGTGTTCGACCCGACCGCCGGCACCGTGACCCAGGTCGACGAGACCATCCCCGCGCCGGGCATGGCCGACCTGCTCGCCCTCGGGGACGACCTGCACGCCACACTCGCCGCGCGCGCCGACCTGGTCGCTCCGCTCAAGCGCCGTGCCGCGGCCGACCACTGCGAGATGACCGTCGTCGCCCAGTACACCGGGTACACCGCCGACCGCGAGGACCTGCACTACCCGGTCGTCCGCACCACCGAGCTCGCCGACGTGTACGCGGCCCGTGCCGACGGCGGGATCCTCGACCGTCCGGGCAGCCTCGACGTCTTCTCGATGCTCCGCCTGCCCGACGAGGCGAGCTTCGGCGGAGGTGTCTTCGTCGTCGTCCGCACCGGCGACCCGGAGACCTGGAGCCTGCTCGCCGGCAAGGGGCACGTCGTGAGCCGGGACGGCCGCTACGCCTGCGTGTTCTGGCCGTACCACCTGATGGGCGTCGAGACGCCGCTCACCATCGCAGCCGCAGCCTCGGGCACCGCGACCATCCCGGTGCCGCGCCAGAGCTCCGTGCTGGCCGGCCGGACCGCCGAGCCACTGACGGCCGGCGCGGCCTTCCAGGTGGCTGGGCACCACCACGAGGTCGCGGGCATCGACCCCGTCCTGCTGTCCGATGACGACGCGCCCGCGGGGACCGCGCCGTTCTACCTGCTCGGCGGTGCACGGCTCGTCCGCGACGTGCCCGCCGGTCACCTGCTGACGTTCGACGACCTCACCGGGGTCGACGAGATCGGGCAGCGCATGTTCGAGGAAGCCCGTGCGGCAGGTTCGCGAGCTGCGCTGTGAGCGCACCGGAACTCCACCTCGTCTTCGCCGCCGTCGCGATCGTCCTGCTCGTCATCGGCATCGCGAAGTTCAAGCTCAACCCGTTCCTCGCGCTCCTCATCGGTGCGCTGCTGCTCGGGTTCGCGAGCGGACTCGGCGTCGAGAACACCGTCGGCACGTTCGAGCAGGGATTCGGCGACACGCTCTCCGACACCGCTCCGGTGATCGGACTCGGGTCGCTCCTCGGCGCGATCCTCACCAGCACGGGTGGGGCGAACCGGATCGCGGACGCCTTCATCGGCAACCGCAAGGTCGCGCTCATCCCGATCTCGATCGCCGTCGCTGCGCTCGTCATCGGCCTGCCGAACATCTTCGACGTCAGCTTCGTCATGCTCGTGCCGCTTGCCTACGCCCTCGCACGCCGTTCCGGCACACACCTGTTGTTCGTCGGGATGCCCCTCGCCGCCGGCCTGTACACCGCACACGGCCTGCTCCCACCGCACCCCTCACCCACCGCCGCGGTCGCTGCCTACGACGCGAGCTTCGGACTGACCCTGGCACTCGGCTTGGTCGTCGCGATCCCGACGGTCATCCTCTGCGGGCCAGTGCTCACCCGGGTCGCCTCGCGCTGGTTCGGACCGGCACCCGACCTCGATGCCGGTCCCGCTGCCGGGTCCCGTGAGCTGACGGAACTGCGCCCGCCGCTGTGGCTCGCCCTCGGCGTCGTGCTCCTCCCGCCGCTGCTGCTCGTGATCGGCGCGTTCGGCGTCGACGCCACGGCCGACGGCACCGTCCTGCACACCGTGTTGACGTTCTGCGACGACCCGGTCGTCGCGCTGCTCCTGGCCGTGGTCGTCGCGCTGATCGGCCTCGGCCGGACCTCCGGATCGTCGATCGCGACGATGGGGAGCGTCGCCGGTTCGGGACTCAAGACAGTCGGACCGGTGCTGCTCATCATCGGAGCCGGCGGTGGACTCGCAGCGATGCTCGCCGAGACGGGCGTGAGCAAGGTCATCGTCGAGTACGCGCAGGGATGGCACGTGCCGGCACTCATCCTGGCCTGGGTGATCGCTGCCCTGCTGCGCATCGCACTCGGGTCGGCGACCGTGGCCACCGTGACGGCAGCCGGGATCATCGCTCCGCTCGCTGCGGCCGCCCCGTCGATCTCGCCTGAGCTGCTCGTGCTCGCCACGGCGTCGGGCTCGGTGATGCTCTCGCACGTCAACGACTCCGGGTTCTGGCTGTTCAAGGAGTACTTCCAGCTGTCCGTCAAGCAGACGTTCCGCACTTGGACGCTCATGCTCTCCCTCCAGTCGGTGATCGGCCTGGTCGGCGTGCTGCTGCTCTCCCTCGTCGTCTGACCCGACGCAGCCTGCGCTGCACCCGACGCGGCGCTCGCCGCCCCCGACGCGGCGCTCGCCGCACCCACCCCGTGCAAAGGAGCATCATGACCGCCTCCACCCGCCTCGAGCCGGACAGCGACCCCAGTGTCGCCCGCCCGACCAGGATCCGCTGGGCGATCGTCATCCTGCTGTTCGTCTTCTACACGATCAACAGCGTCGACCGCAGCGCGCTCAGCGTGGCCCTGCCCTTCATCGGGGACGACTTCCACATCTCCGGCACCGTGCAGGGGATCATCCTCAGCGCGTTCTTCTGGTCGTACTGCCTGCTCCAGATCCCCGGCGGTCTGACGGTCGACAAGTTCGGGCCGCGCACCGTCATCGGCATCGCGTCCGTCATCTGGGGTTCGTTCATGGCCCTCGCCGGATTTGCCGCGAACGCCGTGATGCTCGTGCTCTCCCGCATCGGCCTCGGCGCGTTCGAGGCGCCGTTCATGCCGGCGGCGTCGTCGCTCGTGTCGAAGTGGATGCCGCCGCGCAAGCGAGCAAGCGGCGTCACGTTGATCGATTCCGGTGCTCCGCTCGGCGCCGCGGTCGGCGGGTTGGTCGTGGCATGGCTGATCGGTACGACCGGTTCGTGGCGCGTCTCGTTCGTCATCATCGGCGTGTGCACGGTGCTGTTCGGCATCGGCGCGTGGTTGTACCTGCGGAACCGTCCCTCCGAGCACCGGTCGGTGAACGCCGCCGAGGTCGCCCTCATCGAACAGGCCGAAGACGAGCAGTCCGACCGCCCCGGGGTCAGCCGCGCGAACGTCATCGCGATGGTGGTCGGACGTCTGGCGTGGGCGATGGTGTTCTGGGGCCTGGTCACGTGGGGGCCGAGCTACCTCTCCGCCGCCCGTGGACTCGACCTCTCCGCGCTCGGGTTCGCGACGTTCCTGATCTTCTCCTGCGGCGCGGTGGGCGAGATCCTGAGCGGCTTCCTCGCTGACCGTCTCCAGCGCCGGTTCCGCCGGAACGTGGCGTTCAAGATGCTGTTCGGCGGCTCGGGCGCACTCAGCCTGGTGGCGCTCGTCGCCCTGCCGTTCGTCACCGACACCGCCGTCGCCGTCGCGCTGCTGTGCATCGGGGTGTTCTTCAACCTGTTCGGCGGGCTCTACTGGACCATCCCGTCGATGCTCGCGAAGCCGAGCAACGTCGGCATCGTCGGCGGCGTGATGAACTTCGCCGGCACCGCCGCCGGCATCGTCGTCCCGATCGCGGCCGGGGTGCTCCTCGACCTCACCGGCGGGTACACGGCGGTCCTCGTGTTCCTCGCGATCGCGGCAGCCGTCTACCTGGTCGGTTCGCTCTCGATCAACTTCGCCGGCACCACGCGGACGGAGCCCGCTCGTGCCTGAGGCCGGCTACCGCGGCCCGGTCATCGACGCGCACCACCACCTGTGGCAGCTCGCCGATGACCGGTACCCGTGGCTGCGGCCCGGCGTCCTCGTCCCGCACCGCTACGGCGACTACTCGGCGATCAAGCACGACTACACCGCCGCCGACCTGCTCCGCGACACCGCTGGTCAGGGGGTCGTCGCGACCGTCTCGATGGAAGCCGAGTGGGACCCGGCCGACCCCGTCGGTGAGACCCGGTCCCTGGCGCGGGTCGCCGCGACCACCGGCGTGCCCGGCGCGATGGCCGCGCAGGCGCGGCTGGACGCCGACGACGTCGCCGAGGTGCTCGCCGCACAGGCGTCGCACCCGTCCGTCCGCAGCATCCGGCACAAGCCTGGAGGCCCGGCTCGGCTCGAGCAGGTCGGGTCCGGTCGGACGCGCATGAGCGACCAGACCTGGCGCGCCGGCTACGCGCTGCTCGCCGACCACGGACTCCACTTCGAACTGCAGACCCCGTGGTGGAACCTCCACGAAGCGGCTGAGCTGGCCGTCGACCACCCCGAGACGCTGATCGTCGTGAACCACGCCGGCGTGCTCCTCGACCACGGCGCACGGACCATGCGCGGGTGGCGTGCAGCACTCGCCGAGCTCGCGGACCTGCCGAACGTCGTCGTGAAGGCATCCGGGCTGTGCACCGAGGCCGACGGCTGGGACCAGTTCGTGAACCGCGAAGTCGTCCTGACACTCGTCGGCCTCTACGGCGCCGACCGGGTGATGTTCGGCAGCAACTTCCCCGTGGACGGCATGTTCACCACCTACGCGGCGATGCTCGACGGCTTCCGGGACATCCTCGCCGACCTCCCGGCGGCCGAGCAGCGCGCCGTGTTCCACGACACCGCTGCCCGTGTCTACCGACCTGCCCGCATCCACCAGCCCGCCAGCGCTTCGTAGGGAGCACCGACCATGACCATCGCGAACGGCCACCGTCCGAGGATCCTCGACGCCCACCACCACTTCTGGGACCTGCAGAGCGAGGGGCACTGGCCCTGGATCCAGACGGATGTCAACCCCGACTTCTTCCTCGGCGACTACGCCGCGATGCGCCACACCTTCATGCCCGAGGACTACCTCCGCGCGACCGCGGGATGGGACGTCATCGGCACGGTGCACTGCGAGGCCGAACGGTCGCGTACCGAGCAGGTCGAGGAATCGGCATGGCTCAGCGGGCTCCACGATGCGGACCCACGGTTCCCGATGGCGGCCGTCGGACACGTGTTCTTCACTCAGCCCGACCTCGACGACGTGCTCGCCGGGCACGCGGAACACCCCCTCGTCCGCGGCATCCGGTCGAAGCCCATGACCTCCGCGCACCCGGGGCCGACCGTACGCGGGGTCCCCGGGTCCATGCAGGACCCAGCCTGGATCGCCGGTCTGCACCGACTGGCGGCGTACGACTTCAGCTGGGACCTCCGCGTGCCGTACCACCACCTCGCGGAAGCGGCCGACGTCGTCCAGGACATCCCGGACACCACCGTCGTGATCAACCACTGCGGCCTGCCCCTGGACCGCAGCGACGACGGACTCGCGATCTGGCGCCACGGCATGGAACGACTCGCCGCCCTGCCGAACACGGTCGTCAAGGTCTCCGAGCTCGGCCTGCCCGGGAACCGCTGGGACCGTCCGAGCAACGAAGCGGTGGTCCGCGAGACCCTCGCGGTCTTCGGTCACGACCGGTCGATGTTCGCCTCGAACCTGCCCGTCGCGACGCTCACGGCACCCGACTTCGACGAGGTGATGGACACGATCCTCACCGGGGCCGCCGGGTCCACCCCGGACCAGCTCGACGCCCTCTTCCACGGCACCGCCGCTCGCGTCTACCGCATCCCGCTCGCCGACACCGTCGGCTGACCCGACACCGAACGAAGGAACCCGATGACCACCGTCAACGACGACGCACTCTTCCGGAAGGTGTCGACCCGCGTGCTCCCGCTCGCGATGATCGGCTTCTTCCTGTCCTACCTCGACCGCGTGAACATCGGATTCGCGCAGGAACAACTGAGCACCGACCTCGGCTTCTCCTACGCCGTCTACGGACTCGGCGCCGGCCTGTTCTTCGTCGGGTACTTCATCTTCGAGATCCCGTCCAACCTGATCCTCGCCAAGGTCGGTGCGCGGAAGTGGATCGCCCGGATCATGATCACGTGGGGCCTCATCTCCGGGTGCATGTTCCTCGTCGACTCCGAGACCACGTTCTACGTGCTGCGGTTCCTGCTCGGTGTCGCCGAGGCCGGCTTCATCCCCGGCGTGCTCTTCTACATGTCCCAGTGGTTCCCCGCCAGCCGTCGCGGCCGAGCATGGGGCATCTTCTACATCGCCCTCGCCGCCTCGGGGGTCGTCGGCGGGCCGGTGTCCGGCTTCATCCTCGACGGCATGCGCGACGTCGCGGGGCTCGACGGATGGCAGTGGCTCTTCATCATCGAGGCGATCCCGACGATCGTGTTGGGCTTCGTCGTCCTCCGGTACCTGCAGGAGGACCACCGCACCGTGCGCTGGTTGACCGAACCCGAACGCAGCCGGCTGGGCGCGCTCCTCGACGCCGAAGCCCCACCCGCCGGACACACGAAGCTCCGGGAGGTCTTCCGGAGCCCGATGATCTGGATGCTCACCGGCATCTACTTCTCGTACAACTTCGCGCTCTACGGCATCAGCTTCTGGCTGCCGAACCTCATCCGTGACCTCGGGATCGACGGCGACGTCACGGTCGGTCTCGTGTCGGCACTCCCGAGCCTCGCCGCGATCGTGTCCATGGTGATCTTCGGCCGCAGCTCCGACCGACACGGCGAACGGAAGAAGCACATCGCAGCGGCCTTCGCGCTCAGCGCCGTCGGGTTCGTCATCTGCATCCTCGCCGGCGACCAGGCGGTGCTCGGGATCATCGGACTGATGCTCGCCAACGCCGGCGCCCTCTCGATCCCAGCCGTCTTCTGGAGCTTCCAGACGTCGATGCTCAGTGGCACCGCGCTCGCCGGTGGCATCGCGCTCATCAACTCCACGGGGAACCTGGCGGGGTTCGCGGCGCCGTACGCCATCGGCGCGGCGAAGGACGCCACGGACTCGGCGACGATCGCGCTGTGGATCACCGCGGGGTTCATGGTGCTCGGCGGTGTCCTGACGTTGACGGTGCGGACCGCGCGTGCACATGCCGCAGTGCCTGGCCGGGTCGAGACCCCCGACCTCACCTCGTAGCGAGCTGCGTCACGGCGCGAGGAGCCACTGGCTCAGCGGGTGGACCAGGTACCGCAGCGAGGCCGCCTCCCACGCGGCACCGATCACGAGGAGGGCGAGGGCGGGGACGGCGAGGGTGCCGAGCTGCTGGAGTCCACGTCGGTACCCGTCCCGATGACGCTCCACCCCGGCGGCCCCGGGGCGGAGCCAGTACTTGCCCACCAGGAACGAGCCCAGCAGCAGGAGGACGTAGGCCTGCAGCTCGATGAGGAGCGTGACGGAGTGCGGGATCAACGCCACCCAGCCTTCTCCGGTCGACGGCACGAGGGTGATCCCGGTCTGCACCGCCCAAGCGCCGAAGATCGCGAGCCCAGCGAACGGGACGACCAGTGACGGCAGGACGAGCGTGAGCAGGCTCAGCCGGAGGACGTTGACGGCGAGGATCGTCAGTGCGAAGAGCGCCGGCGAGCTCACGAGTCGGGTGACGAGTCCGGCGGTGCCGTCGGCTTCCATCGCGGACATCCGGGCGTCGGTGAGTCCGGGGAACACGAGGCCGATCGCGAAGCCCAGCACGACCAGCCCGTACGCCGAGAGGTTCAGGACGAGGTACGCGCGGGACTCCCGTCGGACGATCTGGCCCGAGCCTCGCACCACGCTGCGGCCGACCGGCGGCGTCACGAGGCTGCTCCGCCGTCGAGCAGCCAGTGGTAGCGCAGCCGCGTCGCTCGCTCGACCGCTCCCAGGGCTGCCGCGAAGCCGAGCGCGACGTTGGCCCACGGGGTCAGGTGCACAGGCGACTCGAACGTGCCGACCGTGTCCGCGATCGGCGGGATCTCCGAGATCGGCTCGAGCACCTGCAGGACGTTGAGACCGACACCGACGAGCAGCACGACGACCGACACGGCTCCGACGATCCTGCTCGCAGCAGGGTGGCGCTGCGCGAACCGCAGGCGGCGCCCTTCGGCCGAGCGAGGGTCGGGAACGAGCTGCCGCTGGGTGCCGTCCTCGGCGACGAAGTGGCAGCGGCGCAGGCCCGACTCGCTGACACGGACCTCGATGTGCCCGCCGGTGACCGGGAATCGTGCAGGGACCCGCGAGACGAGGGTCAAGGTGCCGTCGACGTAGAGGCGAGCACGTACGACCCCGTCGGTCGCGTCCCCGCCGTGGCGGACGTCGATCGTGTGGTGGACCGGGACGCCGTTGCGCGTCAGGGTGATCGACATCAGTGAGCGCCGCGTCGTCTGCCACCAGCGGAAGGGCTTCAGGCTCGTTCCGTCGCCGGGTTTCGCCCGGCTGGTCCACCGTCGCGCTCTCCGGTTCGCATCCATCGACTCGTCCTCTCTAGTACAGTGTGACAACACATCGAGAAGCTAGCACACCGTGCTAGTCCTGTGGAGAGGATGGTGCAGCGTGGTCGACTCAACCGCTCCGGACACCCGGTCGAAGATCCTGATCGCTGCGGCGACGATGATCGGAGAGGACCCGACGGCTCGCCTGAGCGTGCGTGGGGTGGCTGCCCGCGCCGGCGTCAGCACGGGGTCGCTCCGGCACTTCTTCCCGACGCAGCGGGAGCTCATCGACACGGTCGTCGAAGGTCTCCAGACCCTCGACCTCCCGGAAGACCCGATCGCGGACCACTCCAAGGAGCCCGCCGAGCGACTCGAGGGGTGCCTGCACCTGCTCCTCGCGAGCATCGGGAGCGGTGCGTCCGCTCGGCAGAACTGGGCGGCGCTGCACGATGCCTACGTCGCCGTGCCGGTCGCCGGTGATGCCGAGCACACGTTCCTCGCGATGGAACGGCTCGCCGTCGATCGGGTCGAGCGGTGGCTGTCGGTGCTGCGGCAGGAGGGGGTCCTGCAGGACGGCAGTCCCGAGGAACACGCGCGGTTCCTGCTCACGGTCGTGAACGGCCTCGCACTCGAGCGTGCCCTTCCCGGGGCGCCTGCGCGGACCGCCTTCGAGCGGGCATCGCTGCGGTTGGCGGTCGCAGCCGTACTGCGCTGACGGCAAGTCGCCCCTGTTCACCAACCGGACTCCCACGCATGGCAGGGTGGTCCGGGGCACCGTCGCCCGCAGCCCACCAAGCCGCGAGCGGAGCACGATGCCACCACAGGACCTGATGGTCGTCACGGACCTCGACGGGACGTTCCTCGACCACCACGACTACTCGTTCGACGCTGCCCTGCCGATGCTCGAGCAGCTTCGCGCGGACGACGTGCCGGTGGTGTTCTGCAGCAGCAAGACCCGGGCCGAGATCACCGCCCTGCAGCAGCGGACCGGTCTCGACGGGCAGGCGTTCGTCGCGGAGAACGGCGCGATCGTCGTCGGACCCGACGGCAAGGCGATCACCGGAGCTGGCGCGGGCCCCGCGAACGCCGGTCTCGCGCGTCTCCGCGCAGCCCTCGACCACACCCGAGCGGACCTGGACCTGCACTTCGCGACCTTCGGCGGCGTGACCGACGAGGTCGTCGCCACCTGGACCGGACTCGACCTCGAAACGGCCGGTGATGCACGCCGACGCGAGGCCTCCGAGGTCCTGCTCTGGCACGCCGAGGACGACGACCGCGCGGGCGCGTTCCGCGAGTCGCTCGCCGCGGCCGGCCTCGACCTCGTTCGCGGCGGCCGCTTCTGGCACGTCCTGCCCACCGGGCGCGACAAGGGCACCGCGGTCCGCCTGCTCGTCGCCGACCACGCACGCCGCACCGGCACCGCTCCGCGCACGATCGGGCTCGGCGACGGGCCGAACGACACCGCGCTGCTCGACGCCGTCGACCTGGCGGTCGTCGTCCGCGGCCACGGCCCGGAACCCGGTCCCCTCGCCGACGACCGACCCGAGCGCGTCCACCGCACAACCGCCCCCGGCCCGCAGGGCTGGGCCGAGGGCGTCTCCCGATTCACCACCCCGTCCGTCAGGAGCCACCGATGAGCGACTTCCACCAGAACGGCGTCATCACGACGTTCCACGACCTCGGCCGCCGCAGCACCGCGAGCATCGAGGACGACCTGCGGGGATTCGCCGAGAAGCGGCCGATGAGCCTGATCCTGCCGGCGCTGTACTCGGAGCTCGAACGCCCGGCGCTCTCGCGGATCGTCGACGAGCTGGCCGAGGCCGACTGGCTCAGCGAGATCGTGATCGGGCTGGACCGTGCCGACCGCTCGCAGTTCGAACACGCGCGGGAGTTCTTCGCTCGGCTGCCGCAGCGGCACCGCATCCTGTGGAACGACGGGCCGCGCCTGCGGGAACTCGACGCCGAGCTGGAGCGCGAGGGGCTGGCACCGGGGGAGCCGGGCAAGGGCCGGAACGTCTGGTACTGCACGGGTTACGCGCTCGCGTCGGAGCGGGCGGAGTGCATCGCGCTGCACGACTGCGACATCACCACGTACGAGCGGGGCATGCTCGCGCGGCTGTTCTACCCGGTGGCGAACCCGGCGTTCGACTACGAGTTCTCGAAGGGCTACTACGCCCGCGTCGCCGACGGCCGGATCAACGGTCGCGTGGGGCGGCTGCTCGTCGGCCCGCTGCTCCGGTCGCTCCGCCAGGTCTACGGGGAGTCCGAGTACCTGGAGTACCTCAGCAGCTTCCGCTACCCGCTGTCCGGCGAGTTCGCGATGCGCGCGCACGTGCTGAACGGGTTGAAGATCCCGGGGGACTGGGGCCTCGAGATCGGCATGCTGTCCGAGGTGTACCGCGACTACGCGACCCGGCAGGTGTGCCAGGTGGAGATCGCCGATGCCTACGACCACAAGCACCAGCCCCTCGCCGAGGCCGACGGCACCGGCGGACTCGCCCGCATGGGGAACGACATCGTGCAGTCGCTGCTGCGGAAGCTCGCGACGATGGGCGTCCCGCTCACCTCGGACTCGTTCCGGGTGCTCAAGGCGACGTACTACCGGAACGCCCTCGACATCGTCGAGGTCTACCGGCACGAAGCGGAGATGAGCGGCCTCGGCTTCGACCAGCACGCCGAGGAAGCCGCGGTCGAGCTCTTCACCAAGGCGATCCTCGACGCCGGCGGCGCCTTCAGCGCGCGCCCGGACGACAAGCCGTTCATCCCGAGCTGGAGCCGGGTGCGCTCGGCGGTGCCGGACGTGCTCGAGCGGTTGCAGGATGCGGTGGAGGCGGACCAGCAGGACTGATCACGCGCCCTGGGCGCAACCCGAAAGCGGACGGGAGGCACGGCGCGAGCTGGCCACGTGCCTCCCGTCCGGCGGTCTGGCGCCGTTCTCAGGCCGCCGGTCGCGGCGCCCAGCCGAGTTGCGGGCCCAGGTGCTCGGCGATGTCCGTGGTGATCTGCGCGTAGTCGTCCGGCTCGAACGAGAACGGCAGCGCGAAGGCGACCTCGGTGACCGCCTGGTAGCCGGCGTCGGCGCGCAGCCGGTCCGCGATCTCGGCCGAGGTCCCGACGAGGTCGGCGGCGAAGAGCATCCCCGCCGGCCCCATCGGCACGCCGACGCGGCCCGAGCGGCTCTCGACGTAGGCGCGGTAGCGGGCCTCCTGCTCGCGGCTCGCCGTGTCGGTCGGGATGACGACCAGGCCCTGGGAGACCCGAGCGGTGCTGGGATCGGGGTGGACGTCGAGGTAGGCCTCGATCTGCGCGCGCTGGTTGGTGGCGAAGTCCGTGCCGACCTCGCTGCGCGTGACGCTCGAGGTGAGCAGGTGGAAGCCGTTCTCGCCGGCCCAGACCGCCGACTTCGTGCTGCCGGTGCCGTACCAGATGCGGTCGGCGAGGCCGTCGCTGTGGGGCTGGACGGTGCTCGCGAACTCCTCGATCCCTCGGCGTTCGACGGTGCCGGTCGCGGTTCCGGTTCCGGTCACCGCTTCTCCGCGCACGAGGGCACGGAAGCGCAGGAGCCGGTCGTTGCCGAGGTTCTCGTGCTCGGCGGTGTCGGGGTAGATCGCGTCGCGGTACAGGTCGAAGTTCATCGGGGTGCCGACCGAGAAGCCGGGGTTCAGCCGCCCGCCCAGCAGCACGTCGACGGTGCCGAGGTCCTCGGCGAGCCGGAACGGGTTCTCGGCGCCGATCGGCGTGACGGCGGTGCCGAGCTCGATCCGCGAGGTCCGCTGCGACGCCGCGGCCAGCACCGCGACGGGGGAGGATATGCCGTGCTGCAGGTGCCGGTGGCGCAGCCACGCGCTGTCGAAGCCGAGCGCCTCCGCGCGCTCGATGACCCGGAGCGTGTCCTCGTGGCCCTCGGACGGTCGGGCGGGGTCGAACGACCCGATCGTCAGGAAGCCGAGCCGTTCCAGGGGAGTTCCGTCGAGGGGCATGCCTCGATCGTGCCAGACCACCGGGTGGCGCGGGGGTCCGGCTGGCAGGGTGGATCGGTGCACATCACTCTGGACTCCGCGACCGACGTCGTCACCGAAATCCGCTTCCCCGAGGGCAACCGCTGGCACGACGGGCGGCTCTGGTACTCGGACATGCACACCGGCGAGGTCTTCTCGATGGACCCGACCTCGACCGCGGCTCCGCGCCTGGAGGCCACGGTGGAGGGCCAGTCGTCCGGACTTGGATGGCTCGCCGACGGGCGACTCGTCGTCAGCTCGATGGAGTCCCGCACGGTCGTCGCCGTCGACGACCGTGGCGAGGCGTCGGTGTTCGCCGACCTGTCCGGCGAGGAGTCGTCGCTCCTGAACGACCTGGTCGTCGACGAGGCGACCGGCCGGACCTACATCGGGGCCTTCGGCTACGACCTGTACGGCGGCGAGGAGCTCCGCCCCGGCCCGCTGTACGTGATCGAGCAGGACGGCTCGTTCCGCCTCGCCGCCGAGGGGCTGGTGTTCCCGAACAGCGCGAACGTCCTGCCCGGCACCCGCACCCTCGTGGTGAGCGAGACGTGGGGCGGCCGGCTCACCGCGTTCGACATCGAGCCCGACGGGTCGCTGACCGGCCGACGCGAGTGGGCAGCGCTTCCCGGTGGCGTCACGCCGGACGGCAGCACGGTCGACCGCGACGGCGCCGTCTGGGTCTGCTCCGTCGACACGGGGGAGTTCCTCCGGGTCCTCGAGGGCGGCGAGGTCACGGACCGGATCGACGCGCCGGGGCTGTGCGCGATCGACTGCGCGCTCGGGGGCGAGGACGGCCGCACGCTGTACCTGGCGACGGCGGACAGCTACGACCCGGCGACGACGGCGCAGACCCGTGCGGGGCGGATCAGCGCGGTGCGGGTGGCCGTGCCGGGGTGGTGAGCGGAGGCCTGGCTGCCCGCTGATCGCGGTGGGAGCCCGCTCGGTGCGAGGTTGACCGCATGGTGCGAGGCATCAGGGCCGCACCATGCGTGCAACCTCGCACCGCGGTGGGAGCCCGCTCGGTGCGAGGTTGACCGCATGGTGCGAGGCATCAGGGCCGCACCATGCGTGCAACCTCGCACCAGGCTGTTCGGGCCTCCGAATACGGCAGACTGCACGGACAACCATCCAGGAGTGTTCGTCATGTTCGTTGCCGCCATCGTCTTCCTCGTCATCGCGCTCGTCGCGCTCCCGTTCCGGAAACGGACCTACACCACCGCGGAGCGACCGGCCACCCCCGGTCGCGAGGCCCGGCCAGCCGTTCCCACCCGCCGCCCGAACCGCATCGCCATGTGGACAGCAGCCGGAGCCGGCCTGGTCTTCGTCGGCTTGGCACTCGGGAGCACCCTGTACGCGCAGGACACGGGCGAGTCGAAAGTGCAGGTGGACATCTCCGGCAACATCGTCGGGCAGACCACGGACTCCGGGTTCCACTTCAAAGCGCCGTGGGCCACGCTCCACACGTTCAACATCCGGAACCAGACCGTCACCTACATCAACGCGGTGAACGGCTCCGACTCCGACAACAACGGGAACGTGCGATCCGGCCCCTACGTCACCGTCCAGGACCAGGACGGCGTCTCGTCGAACGTCAGCCTGAACCTGCAGTACAGCATCGACGCCAAGTCGGTCACCGACATCTACCGGTCCTACAAGACCGAGGAGAACTTCAAGACGCAGTTCATCGGCAACTCGGTGCGCAGCGTCGTCCGGCAGGTCCCGAACGACTTCACCACCATCGAGCTGATCACCAAGCGCGGCACAGTGGAGAAGTCGATGATCCAGGCCCTCGAGACCCGGTGGAAGGGCTCCGGCGTGCACGTCGACAACTTCGCACTGCAGGAGATCACCCCGCCGAAGTCCGTCACCGAGGCCTACGCCACGGCCCAGCAGGCACAGATCCAGGTCACGAAGGAGCGCGCGCTGCTCGACGCGAAGAAGGTGCAGGCGCAGCAGCAGGTCGCCGAGGCGCAGGGGCAGGCGGACGCGAACGAGGTCCTCAACGAGCACCCGCTCTCGGCGGCGGCGCTCAAGCAGCGTGAGATCGAGGCCCTCAAGAGCGCCGGCGACAACGGCTCGCTCATCGTCGTGCCGCAGGGCACCGACAACATCCTCAGCCTGCCCGGTACCGGGGCGTCGAAGTGAGCGGACGGCTCACGACCCTCCGTTACCGGACGGGCTGTCGCGAGCGAGCGGCGCGGGTGGTCCGCCACGTCGTCACGAGGGCTGCGACGCCCATCGCGATGCCGACGACGCCGGAGCCGAGGCACAGTGGCATCACGAGCCCGAGGCCGATGTTGGCACCCCCACCCTCCGGTCCGTAGTAGACGTCGGCCATCAGCGCGCCGACCCCGAGGAACCCGACGGCCAGCAGCAGCGTGCTGATCAGGTGGAACGTGCGCGCGGTGGTCATGATCGAGCCCTTCGTCGATGTGGTCGACGAATCCTCGACGCCGCATCGTCGTATTCCTGTTCCGGCATCTGACGGCGGCGGTGGGCGTGCGTAGAGTGCAATGGTGAGCATCAGACAACTCGACGCCATCGGGTGGGCACAGCTCCTCGGCGTCCCCGCCCTCTTCGTGGGGCTTTGGCTCATGCTGGTCGGCCTCCACTTCCCGGAGATGTCCCAGACGGTCGTCCTCGTCGTCGTGGCCGTCCTCGCCGCAGGTGGCTTCGCGCTCATCCTGGGCAGCTGGTCGCGCTTCGGCGGCTACGCCTCGTACCGAGCGATGAACCGGTGGCTGCGCGGTGGAGCCGACCCGACCGGTGTCCCGGTCGTGATCCGGAGGCGCTTCCTGCGCCGCCAGACGTCGCAGGGCGCGGTCACCGGGTGGGTCTGGATCAGCCTGGGCATCCTGTGGGCCGCGCTCGCCGTGCCGGACGTTCTGCAGGGAGACCCGGCGGGCTTCGGGCGCGGGGTCGTCGCAGCGTTGTGGGCCGTCATCGGCATCGTCCGCGTGGTCTTCATGCGCAAGTGGGGAGCTCGCGTGGACGAGCTGGTACGCGAGACCGAAGCGCAGATGGCCGATCCCGGTGCAACACCGCACCTCGACCTGTTCCGGTGAGCATGCCCCCCGAGCCCGCACTCGTCCCCGAGCTCCTCGTCGCCGACCTGGACCGGAGCCTCGCGTTCTGGTGCGGTCTGTGCGGCTTCGAGAGCCGCTACTCCCGGCCGGAGGAGCGCTTCGCGTACATCGCCCTCGGCACCGCACACCTGATGCTCGAACAGGCCGGCGTCGGTCGGAACTGGATCACCGGCCCGCTCGATCGCCCGCTCGGCCGAGGCGTGAACTTCCAGATCACCGTGCCCGACAGCCGCGCACTGGCCGCGACCCTGCTCCGTGCCGGCACCGAACTCTTCATGCAGCCCGAGACGAAGTGGTACGACGTCGGGAACGAGCAGGCCGGCGTGGACCAGTTCCTCGTGCAGGACCCGGACGGGTACCTGGTGCGGTTCCAGTCCTCGGCGGGACGACGCCCAGTGGTCGACTGAACTCGTACAATCGGCCGTGCCTTCCATCCAGATCGAGAGCCCTCGCAGCGACGGCGTCCTCAGCCTGCTCCACCAGGGGGACGCCTTCGCCCTGGCCCTGTACCCGGCCGAGAACTACTACGGCCTCGACGTCGACGCCCTGGAAGCCGACGGGGTCTCGCTGTTCGTCGCTCGCGAGGGTGACGTGGCCGTCGGTACGGCGGCGCTGGTTGATCGGCGCGACGGATCCGGCGAGGTCAAGCGCATGTTCGTCACTGACCACGCTCGAGGACTCGGGGTCGGCCGAGCCCTGCTCCAGGCACTCGAGGCGCACGCGCACGACTTGGGCATCGAGACGCTGCAACTGGAGACGGGCTTGCCACAGGTCGCGGCGATCGCCCTGTACGAGAAGCTCGGCTACCGCCAGGTCCCGCGGTTCGGGCCGTACACCGACGACCCGACGAGCTACTGCATGGAGAAGCGCCTCTGAGCCCTTCGTGTCCGGGCCGGCGCGACGCCCTGGTCGCGACCGCTGACGGAGTGGAGGCCCGTGGCGGCCCCGCCACGCCTCCCTCGCAAGCTCGGTCGGCGCGGCCCACGTGCCGCTGGCGCGTCACCGCGGAGCGGTCCGCGCCTCTCCGTCATCCGTCCGTCGGGCGCGGAGCGCTCTCCGCAGCCGGCCCGACGTCCAGGCTCGCGTCGACCGCCGGGTCGGGTGACACCGTCTGCGTCCGGATCGGGAAGTCGTCGAGGGCGGTCGCGGTCGGGTGCGCCACTGACCCACCGCGCACCCGCCTCTTGACGGCTGCCCACGGCCGACCGAACGCCGATCGCGGCGCGCGCTCCGACGGCCCCTCGACCTCGAGCCCGTAGTACGCGCCGACGTGCTCGAGCAGGACCTCGCGCTCGGCCTTGTCGTATGCCCGCCGCTCGCGGGTGAAGGCGATGATCGTCGACCAACAGGTGAGCAGCAGCACGACGCTGAAGGGCAGCGCCGTGGTGATCGCCGCCGTCTTGAGAGCGTTCAGCCCGCCACTCAGCAGCAGGGCAACGGCGAGCAGTGCCGAGACGGTGGCGAAGAAGACGCGTAGCCAGTTCTTCGGCTCGATGTCGCCGCCGGACGCGATCATCGCCATCACGAGCGACCCGGAGTCCGACGAGGTCACGAAGAACACGCCGATGAGCAGGATCGCGCCGAAGGTCAGCACCGCTCCGGCGGGCAGGTCGCCGAGCAGGGCGAAGAGCGAGCCTTCGAGGTCCACCGAGCCGTCCGAGCCGACCAGGCCGCCGGCGCCGTCGGTCTCGCGGTGGATCGCCGCACCGCCGAGGACCGCGAACCACAGGAACGTGAGCACGGTCGGCACGAGCAGGACACCGAACACGAACTGGCGAACCGTGCGGCCCTTGGAGATGCGCGCGATGAAGACACCGACGAACGGCGCCCACGACATCCACCAGCCCCAGTAGAAGGTGGTCCACGCGCCCTGCCAGGCGACGCCCTCGGCGCCCTGCTGTGCAGTGACGTTGAACGACAGACCGACGATGTTCTGCAGGTACGCGCCGATGGACTGCACGAAGTCGCGGAGCAGGAACTGGGTCGGCCCGACGATGAGCACGAACAGCAGCAGTGCGGCGGCGAGCAGCAGGTTGAAGTTCGACAGGATCTTCATGCCCTTGGTGACACCGGTCACGAGCGACACGATGGTGACCGCGGTGATCACGGCGATGATGGCGATCTGGCTGACGATGCTGCTGTCGGCGATGCCAGCGCTCTCGAGCCCGGCGCCGATCTGGATGACCCCGAGGCCGAGCGAGGTCGCGACACCGAACAGGGTGCCGACGAGCGCGATGACGTCGATGAGGTTGCCCCACCCGCCGCGCACCCGGTTGCCGAGCAGCGGCTCGAGCGCCCACCGGATCGACACGGGGCGGCCGCGGCGGTGGATGGCGTAGGCCAGGGCGAGGCCGAGCACGACGTAGATCGCCCACGCGTGGAGTCCCCAGTGCAGGAACGTCTGGGTGAGGGCCTGCTGCGCGAGCTCGTTCTCGGTGCCGGTGACGCCGGGGCGCGGTGAGGCGAAGTGGCTGAGCGGTTCCGAGACGCCGTAGAACACGAGGCCGATGCCCATGCCGGCGGCGAAGAGCAGCGCGAACCACGACCCGGTCGAGAACTCGGGCTCGTCCTGGTCCTTCCCGAGCTTGATGTCGCCGAACTTGCTGAAGCCGACGAACAGCGAGAAGCCGACGAAGAACGCGGCGACGAGGACGTAGTACCAGCTGAAGTTCTTGACGATGCCGTCCTGCAGTCCGACGAACATCGCCTCGGCGCTCGACGGCGAGATCAACGTGAACGCCACGAAGCCGAGCACGAGGACGGCGGCGGGCCAGAACACCCACCGCCGCACCTTCGACGTCGTCTCGACGGGGCCGGGCGGGGGAGCGGAGGTGGTGCTTGCCATGCTCTCCATGGTGCCTGCTCGCGTTCCTGTGTGTTCGCCCAGGCGTGTCGCCGTCAGAAATCGCGCGCGGACTCCGTGGGGTTCCCTCGGCCGATCCGTCCGAGGTGGAGTCTCCGCGACAGCCGGATGACGGGGCGGATGAGCAGCTGGATGCTCCCGATCAGGAACAGCCACGTGCCGGCCGTCGTGGTGCTCTCGGAGAAGAAGAGGATGCTGCCGACGATGAACCAGAGCGCCACCATCACGTCGTTGATGATGCTGATGGTCTCGTAGACCCCGCGGATGCGGAGCTCTTCGTGCCCCACTCGGAGTGCGATGTCCCGTTCGTCCTGCGCCATCGGACGATCCTGTCAGCTCCGTGCGGTGTCCGTCCGGCGGGCGGCGGCGCGCGGCCGTGGACGCGCTGCGCGGCGGCCGGGAGGCGCGGGGCGGGGGCGACCCGCGCCTCCCGTCCGCTTGTGGGCGCGCCTACCCCGTCAGGTGCGATTACAACGTTGACTTCCCGTTTACAGCGCTGTAAACAAGACGTGCGCGACGACGCGCACGAGGGAGTTGCCCGATGGTGGGAAGCAGGACCGGAACGATCAGCGCGGCCGTGAGCCGGCGGGGGTTCCTCGCCGGAGCAGCCGGCGGGATCGCGCTCGGCACGATGGCGCTCGCGGGGTGCGCGGCACCGCGCGCAGCGGCAGGGGGTGCGACCACGCTGCGCTTCTACGAGCAGAAGCAGGAGGTCATCGCCTACTTCGACGCGCTCCTGCGGCGCTTCGAGAAGGGGCACCCCGGGCTGTCCGTGGTGCACGACAGCACGGCGGCGATCGCGCCACAGTTCGTCCGCGGTGAGCCGGCCGACGTCGGCTGCTTCAACGACAACCTCGAACTCGCGCGCTACATCTCCCGCGGCGTGCTGAGCGACCTCGGAGACCTGCCGTCGGCGGCACGGGTCCGACCGGACATCGACACCCTGACGAACCAGTACGCGACGTTCGAGGACCGCACGAGCGTGCTGCCGTACTCGCTCGCCGCCGCCGGGGTCATCTACAACAAGCGGATCTTCGCCGACCACGGCCTGCCCGTGCCGACGACGTGGGACGAGTTCGTCGAGGTGTGCCGGACGCTCCAGAAGGCCGACATCACCCCGATCTACGCGACGGACCGCGACACCTGGACACTGTGGCAGGGGCTGTTCGACTACTCGGTGGGCAGCCTGGTCGACACCGGGTCGTTCTTCACGAAGATGAAGGCACTCGGCACCGACGTCGGCCCGGACTCCGCGGTGTCGTTCGAGAAGGACTTCGCGGTGCCGATGGAGCGTGCGAAGACCATCTCGACGTTCTTCAACCCCGACCACGCCACGCGTGCCTACGCCGACGGCAACCTGGCGTTCGGCAAAGGCGAGGCCGCGATGTACCTGCAGGGGCCGTGGGCGCTCGGACAGATCGCGCTGGTCGACAAGGACCTCGAGGTCGGCACGTTCGCGCTGCCCGTGTCGAACGACCCCGGCGACCGGCGGGCCCGGGTGAACATCGACCTCGGCCTGTGGATCCCGACCGCGTCGCAGCACCCGGACGAGGCGAAGGAGCTCGTCGAGTTCCTCATGCAGCCCGAGGTCATCGACGCCTACAACCGCGACAACTTGGCCTACTCGCCGACGAAGGACGCGCCGCCGCAGCAGGACGAGCGGCTCGCCGGCCTGCAGCAGTACGTCGACGACGCCGCGTTCTACCAGGGCGCCGGCACCTTCATCCCCACCTCGATCCCGCTCGGCAACTACCTGCAGTCGGCGATCCGGAGCGGGGACTTCACCTCGATGCTGCAGCGGCTCGACTCGGACTGGCGGCGTCTCGCCGGCCGTTCGGCGACGGTCTGAGCCGGACCAGGACTCCAGGAGCCACCATGACCATGCAGACCCCGCTCTCCCACGACACCGACCCGGCGACGTCCGGGCCGGCCACCGCGGCCGCCCGCACGCACCGCGCCGCCGGTTCGCGTCGCCCGGGCTCCCTCCGCCGGACGGAGGGCATGTACTACCTGTTCCTCGTGCCCGCCCTCATCGCGTTCACCGCCTTCGTCGTCGCACCCGCCTGCGTCGGCATCTTCTACAGCTTCACCGACTACCTCGGCTTCGGGCAGTGGGACTTCCTCGGGCTCGAGAACTACCGGGCGCTCGTGTCCGACCCGGCGATCCTCGCGTCGTACGGCTTCACCCTCGGGTTCGCCGTCGTCACCGTGATCGTCACGCAGGTCATCGCGCTGGCACTGGCGATCGCACTGGCGAAGAAGATCCGGTTCGCCGCGGGCCTCCGGTCGATCTTCGTGATCCCGATGGTGATCTCCGGGATCATCGTCGCCTACGTGTTCAACTTCCTGTTCTCGAACACCGTGCCGGCCCTGGCCACGAGCGTCGGGTTCGGACCGCTGGAGCAGAGCATCCTCGGCGACCCGAACCTGGCGTGGGTCGCGATCGTGATCGTGTCCGCCTGGCAGACCGTGCCCGGCGCCCTCCTCATCTACACCGCCGGGCTCACCTCGATCCCCGAGGAGCTGTACGAAGCGAGCTCGCTCGACGGCGCCACCGGCTGGAAGCAGCTGCGCGCGATCACGCTCCCGCTGCTCGGCGGCTTCATCGTCATCAACACCGTGCTCGGCGTGAAGGGCTACCTCGGCGCCTACGACGTCATCGTCGGCCTGACGAACGGCGGCCCGGGCAGCGCGACGAGCAGCGTCGCCATGACCATCTTCGGCGGCTTCACCGGCGGCGACTACGCCTACCAGATGGCGAACGCGACCGTGTTCTTCATCATCACCGTCCTCATCTCCGTGCTGCAGCTCGCGGCGACCCGCGGAAGGAACCTGCGACTCGCATGACCGCCACCGACACCCGCCCACCCACCGACACCCGCGCGGTGACCACCGGCGACGCACGACGACCGGGCCGCGGGCACCGCCGGCGCCTCGGCGGCACGAACTGGACCCTGACCGTCGTGCTCGGACTCGCGGCGCTGACCGTCCTCGTCCCGCTGTACGTCACCGTCGCCATGGCGTTCAAGACGAGCGAGCAGTCCGTCGACGGCAACGCCCTGTCGCTGCCGTTCCCGTTCAACCCCGGCTCGTTCGCGTCGGCCTGGGAGCTCACGCGCTTCCCCGTCTCGTTCTCGGTGTCGCTCGGTGTCGCAGCGCTCACCGTCGTCGCGACCCTGCTGCTCAGCTCGTTCGCCTCGTACGCGATCGTCCGGAACTGGCACAAGCGGTTCTTCCGGTGGTCGTTCGTCTACCTGCTGGCGGCGATGTTCCTGCCGTTCCCGGTCGTCGCACTGCCGCAGATCAAGCTCACCGCCCAGATGGGCCTCGACAACCCGATCGGCGTCGGCATCCTGCACGCCATGTTCCAACTGTCGTTCAGCGTGCTGCTCTACTCGGCGTACCTGCGGTCGATCCCGGTCGAGCTCGAGGAGAGTGCCCGCATCGACGGCGCCTCGACGTGGCAGATCTTCTGGCGGATCATCCTGCCGCTGCTCGGACCGATGAACGCCACCGTCGGGATCTTCGCGTTCCTGGCGTCGTGGAACGACTTCATGATGCCGTCGCTCATCACCGCCGACCCGACCCTGCAGACCCTGCCCGTGGTGCAGAACATCTTCCAGAGCCAGTTCGGCACGAACTACAACGTCGCCTTCGCCTCGTACCTGATGGCCATGGCGCCGACGATCATCGTCTACCTGTTCGCGCAACGCTGGGTCATCAGCGGCGTGACGCAGGGCGCGGTCAAGAGCTGAGGGGTACGACGTGACCATGACCACGACCGCACTTCCGACCATCCGGCCGTTCCCCGGATCCGACCCGGTCGCCGACCCGGCCGCCGTCGTCACGGGCGAGCACTGGCGGATCACGGTGCTGGACGCCGGCACGTTCCGCATCGAGTGGAGCGACGACGGCGGGTTCGAGGACCGCGCCTCGACGTTCGCGATCCGGCGGCGGATGCCGGTGCCGGCGTTCACCGTGGAGCGCGTCGGCGAAGGTGACGACAGGGTCGGCGCTGGCGGCGCCGTCGCTGGTGGCGTCGTCGTCACCACCGAACGCGCCCGGCTCCGCTACGACGGCCGTCCGTTCAGCCCGAGCGGCCTGGTCGTCGAGACCATCGGCCCGGACGCGAACCGCTGGCGCTGGGGGCAGGAGCCCCGTGACCTCGGCGGCACCGGCCGCACCCTCGACGACGTCGACGGCCGGATGCCGCTCGAACCCGGCATCCTGGCCCGCGACGGGATCACCGCGCTGGACGACAGCGAGTCGTTCCTGTTCGAGGACGACGGCTGGATCGGCACGCGCGTGCCCGGTCGCCGCGACGTCACGGTGTTCGCCCACGGCCGCGACTTCACGGCAGCCCTCCGCGCCTTCCACCAGGTGTCCGGCGCCCCCACGCGCCTGCCCCGGTGGGCCCTCGGCAACTGGTGGAGCCGCTACCACCCGTACAGCGACACCTCGTACCTGGAGCTCGTGGACCGGTTCGCCGCGGAACGCCTGCCGTTCTCGGTCGCGGTCATCGACATGGACTGGCACCGCGTCGACTCCGTCCCGCCGCAGTTCGGTGACGGCTGGACCGGCTACTCGTGGGAGCCGTCGCTCTTCCCCGACCCGCAGGCCTTCCTGGCGGAGCTGCACCGGCGGGGGATGCGCACGACGCTCAACCTGCACCCCGCCGACGGCGTCCGGGCGTTCGAGGACGCCTACCCCGCGGTGGCCGAGGCGATGGGGATCGACCCGGCGACCGAGCAGCCGATCCCGTTCGACCCGACCGACCGGCGGTTCCTGCAGGCGTACTTCGACCAGCTGCACCGACCGCTCGAAGCGCAGGGCGTCGACTTCTGGTGGATCGACTGGCAGCAGGGCAGCGAGAGCGGGCTGCCCGGCGTCGACCCGCTCTGGCTGCTCAACCACTTCCACCTGCTCGACTCGGCGCGCTCGGGGGACCAGGGCATGACCTTCTCGCGCTACGCCGGCCCCGGCAGCCAGCGGTACGCCGTCGGCTTCTCCGGCGACGCCGTCGTGTCCTGGGCGTCGCTGGCGTTCCAACCCGAGTTCACCGCCAGCGCCGCGAACATCGGCTACCCCTGGTGGAGTCACGACATCGGTGGCCACACCCGCGGGGTCCGCGACGACGAGCTCGCCACGCGCTGGGTGCAGTTCGGGGTGTTCTCACCGATCATGCGCCTGCACTCCGCCAACAACCCGTTCATCCGCAAGGAACCGTGGGTGTTCCCCGCCGAGGCGCGCACCGCGATGGGGGAGGCCTTGCGCTTCCGGCACCGCCTGGTGCCGTACCTGCACACCATGAACCACCGGACCGCCGAGGGCACCGCGCTCGTCCGCCCGCTGTACCACCTGGAGCCACGGCGCGACGAGGCGTACCGGGTGCCGAACACGTACGCCTTCGGGTCCGAACTGCTCGTCGCCCCGATCGTCCAATCGTGTGACCCCGTCACCCTGCACGGGACCGCACGAGCCTGGTTGCCGCCGGGGACCTGGACCGACGTGTTCACCGGCACCGTGTACGCCGGCGACCGGTTCGCCGACCTGCACCGCACCCTCGACACCGTGCCCGTGCTGCTGCGCGAGGGCGGGTTGCTGCCCCTCGCCGCCGAGGACCAACTCGACGCCACCGCGAACCCGACCGCGTTCGAGGTCCTCGTCGCTCCCGGTGCCTCCGGCTCGTTCACCCTGGTCGAGGACCAAGAGGACCCCGCCGGCGACACCGGCCGCAGTGCCGGGACCCGCCTGACGTGGGACGCGGCGCTCGCCGAGTTCCGCGTGCACGCCACCACGGGCGCGGTCGACGTCGTCCCGGCCCGTCGCGACTGGCGGGTCACGTTCCTCGCCGCCCCCGCCGACGGGCAGGTCGTGTCCGCCCGTGGCGAGGACCGGTTCTCGGTCGACCTGACCGTGGAGTCGATTGCGGGCGGAGCGGTCACGTTGGCCGGGCCGCCGGTGGTCGGCGTCGACGCCCGTGAGGCCGTCCGGCGCGCCCTCGAACGCGCGCAGGCCGGCAACGCCGAGAAGCTCGCCGCGTGGGAGATCGTGTCCAAGGACCTGCCGCGTGCCGACCGGATCGTCGAGCTCGGGACCGTCGACCTGCCCGAGGCGCTGCGTGCCGTCGTCGTCGAGCTGCTGGGGAGTGTGCACCCGGGCGAGCGCTGATGCTGCGTCGAGACTCGCGCTGGGCGACACTCCTCGGGCGGATCGCCACGAGGAGTGTCGCTCAGGCCGAGACTCGGCCCTGGCCCGGCACCGGCCCGCGGTCGACCGAGCCGTCCGGGAACGGCGCGCTCTCGCCCACCAGCAGCCGGTGCCCGACCGTGACCAGCCTGCCGGGTACTTCAGAGCCGTCCATCCGCTCGAGCAGCAGGTCGAGGGCGGTGTCCGCCAGCGCGACGGTGTCCGGCGCGACCGACGTCAGGCTCGGTACCAGGCTCGACCCGAGTCCCATCGCGTCCCACCCCACGACCGCGATGTCCCGCGGAGCGTCGAGCCCGCGCAACCGCATCGCGCGCAGGACCCCGAGGGCGGCGAGGTCGTCGCGACAGAGCAGCGCGTCGACCCGGAGCCCGGCGTCGAGCGCCCGACCGAACGCGGTCTCGGCACCTGCGGCGTCACCGACCTCGCGGGGGACCAGGAGCGCGTCGTCGACGGGCAGGCCGGCGGCTGCGAGCCCGGCCCGGTAGCCGTCGAGCCGCAGGCCGGAGGTGCTGGACTCCGGCCCGGTCTCGTGCCCGAAGAAGCCGATGCGCCGGCGACCGAGCGCGACCAGGTGCGCGACGGCCTGTGCCGCCGCGGCCGCGTTGTCGATGACCACCTGGTCGGAGTACTGGGGGCGGACGTCCTCGCCGAGGAACACCACGGCGGTGTCCCCGCGGATCCGGTCGATCGCCTCGGGGGTCAGGACCTGGGGGTGGATGACGACGCCGTCGACCACCCCGGCCTCGCGACCGCGGACGGCGGAGCGCTCGCCGTCGGCCTCGCCGAGGGTCTCCTCGAGCAGCAGTTGGTATCCGCGTTGCGCGCAGACGCGGGAGAACACGTGCGCGAGCTCGGCGAAGTACGGCCGCCGGAGGTCGGGGAACGCGAACGCGAGCATGTTCGACCGGCCGGTGGCGAGCGACCGTCCGGAGACGTTCGGGCGGTACCCGAGCTCGTCGATCGCGGCCTGCACCCGGTCGCGCATCGGCGGACTGACGTGCTGGTAGCCACGCACGACGTTGGACACGGTCTTCATCGAGACGCCGGCGTGCACGGCGACGTCCTGCAGCGTGACCTTGCCCATCCGATCACCGTAGTGGGGCAGGCGGATTGTCAGGTGGAATCGCACCTTCAGGCCCTAGGGTCGCACCAAGCGCAATCGCGTGAACTACCACGAACCGGTCGAAGGGCCGGTCCGCACCGGAAGGTCGGTCCATCTTGACCACCACTCCGCTCGCTCCGGGCTACACACGCACTCGTCCAGGAACAGGAAGCCCCAAGGGCACCTCGACCTACTCCGCTCTGCTCGCGCAGGTCAAGGAGAACGGACTCCTCCGCCGCCGCACCGGGTTCTACTGGTCGCTGTTCGGCACACTCATCGTCACCTTCGCCCTCGCGTGGGTCGCGTTCGCATTCCTCGGCGACACCTGGTTCCAGCTCATCGTCGCCGGCGCGCTCGGCGTGATCTTCACGCAGTTCGCGTTCCTGTCGCACGAAGCCGCGCACCGCCAGGTCTTCGCCTCGCAGAAGTGGAACGACCACGCTGGCCGCTGGCTCGGCACGTTCCTGGTCGGCCTCAGCTACTCGTGGTGGATGAACAAGCACACCCGCCACCACGGCAACCCGAACACCGTCGGCAAGGACCCCGACATCGCACCCGACGGCATCCGGTTCCTGCCGGAGGACGCCGCCGCGGTCAAGGGTCCGCTCATGACGACGTTCATGCGGTTCCAGGGCTGGCTGTTCTTCCCCCTGCTGACGCTCGAGGGCCTGAACCTGCACCGGTACGCCGTGCAGAGCATCGTCACCGGCAACGGCACCAAGGCCGACGTCAAGCACCGCTGGCTCGAGGCCGCCCTGCTCGTCGCCCGCTTCGGCATCTACCTGACGGTCGTGTTCTGGTTCCTGCCGTTCGGCATGGCCTGCGCGTTCCTCGGTGTGCAGCTCGCCGTCTTCGGCGTGATGATGGGCGCCTCGTTCGCCCCGAACCACAAGGGCATGCCGACCATCGCGCACGACGCCAAGGTCGACTTCTTCTCGCGCCAGGTCCGCACGTCGCGCAACATCCGTGGCGGCTGGTGGGTCTCGTTCCTGATGGGCGGCCTGAACTACCAGGTCGAGCACCACCTGTTCCCGTCGATGCCCCGTCCGGCGCTGAAGCAGGCCCGCCTGCTCGTCCGCGACCACTGCGACACGCTCGAGGTGCCCTACACCGAGACCACCCTGCTGCGCTCCTACGGCATCGTCGTCCGGTACCTGAACCGGGTCGGGCTCGCTGCCCGCGACCCGTTCGCCTGCCCGATGGTCGCGCAACTGCGCATCCACTGACGCCGTGCTGTCGACCATGCCGACCGGCACTGTGAAGTGGTTCGACCACGCCAAGGGGTACGGCTTCATCCACCCCGACGACGGGTCCGAGGACCTGTTCGCCCACTTCTCCAGCATCGTCGCGACGACCGGCTACCGGTCGCTCGAGGAGAACGACCACGTGCAGTACGACGTGGGCCCCGGCAAGAAGGGCCCGCAGGCGGACAACATCTCGATCATCCGCTGACGCGGACGACGGACGGGAGGCACGGTGCCAGCTGGCACCGTGCCTCCCGTCGTTCTTTCCCATCTCCACTGCGCTGGTATGCGGAATCGGGCGTACCTGGTCGAAAGAAATGGGCAGGTACGCCCGATTCGGCTCGGTACGCCGCCCGCCCGCCGCCCCGCCGCCCGGCGGGCTACTTGATGCCGGTCGAGGCGATGCCCTGCACGAACTGCCGCTGGAACGCCAGGAACACCACGAGCAGCGGCAGCACGGTCACGGTCGCGATGGCCATCACGGCACCCCACGGCGAACTGAACGCCGGGTTGTTCGTCAGCGTCGACAGGGCCACCGGCACGGTCAGGTTCTCGTTGCCCTGCAGCACGACGAGCGGCCAGAGGAAGTCGTTCCACCGGGTCATGAAGCCGAGGATCACGAGCACCCCGACCAGGGGACCGCACGAGGGCAGCACCACCCGGAAGAACGTCTGGAACTCGCCGGCACCGTCGAGCCGAGCGGCCTCCATCAGGGCGTCCGGCACCCCGAGCATGAACTGCCGGGCGATGAAGATCCCGACGACGTCGAACACGGTCGGCAGGATCACCGCCCAGGGGGAGTCGACCAGGCCGATCTTCGCGACGACCAGGAAACTCGGCACCAGGGTGACCTGGATCGGGATCATGATCGTGACGAGGAACGCCGAGTACAGCAGCCCTCGGCCCATGAACCGGAACTTGGCGAGGGCGTACCCGGCCATCAGCGACACGACGACGCTCAACGCGGTGCCGACGCTGGTGATGAGCGCCGAGTTGCCGAGCCACCGCCAGACCGGCTGCGTGCTGAACACCTGCGTGTAGTTCTCGAACGTCGGCCGCGTCGGGAACAGCGAGAACGTGCCGCTCTGCGACTGCCCGCCGGGGGTGAGCGCCGAGACGACCATCCAGTACAGCGGGAACACCATCAGGATGGCCAGGGCGGTGAGCCCGGCGACGAGCACCCAGCGACCAGGCCGGCGCCGGGAGCGGGCTCCAGCGGGACGGCGGCGGGGACCGCGGACATCGAGTACGGCCATCAGAGCATCTCCTCCGCCTTGCGGTTGGCGCGCTGCCGGAGCAGCGTGAACACGAGCAGGATCGCGACGAGCACCAGTCCGAGCGCCGCGGCGTAGCCCATCCGGGCATCGATGAACGCGGACCGGAACACGTACTGGATCAGCACGGTCGTCGAGAAGCCGGGGCCACCGCCGGTCATCACGTAGATGACGTCGAAGGCCTGCAACGAGAACACGACGTTCAGGATGAGCAGGATCGACGTCGTCGGGCGGAGCAGCGGCCAGGTGATGGTCCGGAACCGCACCCAGCGCGACGCGCCGTCGATCGCGGCGGCCTCCTTGAGCTCGGCGGGTACGGACTGCAGCGCGCCGAGGTAGATCACCATGCAGAAGCCGATCCGGGTCCAGACCACGACGACCACCAGGGTCGCCATCGCCCACCCCGGAGCGGTCAGCCAGGGCACGCGCCCCATGCCGAGCGCTTCGAGCAGGTTGTTCACGACGCCGTAGTCGCCGTTGAAGATCCACGACATGATGACGCCCACCACGACGCCGGCCGCGACCATCGGCACGAAGAACAGGGCGCGGAACACCGAGCGCCCGGGCAGCGGCCGGTTCAGGGCGACCGCCAGGGCGAGCCCGATCGCCATCGAGGTGGGCACGGTGCCGAGCGTGAACACGAGCGTGTTCCGCAGCGCCGTGCCGATGAGCGGGTCAGAGCCCATGTCGACGAAGTTCTTCCCGCCGACCCAGGTGCCGTCGCCGAGCGAGGTGCTGGAGTCCTGGAAGCTCAGCGCGATCGCCGTGATGATCGGGATGAGCGAGAAGCCGAGGAACAGCAGCGCCGCGGGGCCGATGAACACGTACGGGACGAAGCGGCCCCGGCTCCGGCGGGCGCCGCCGCCCGCAGAGGGTCCGCCGGTCGGTGGAGCGGTGGACGCCGTCGTGCGGACCGGCGCGGTCTCAGTTCGCAGTGACACTGCGCATCGCCTCCATCATCTGATTCGAGGCCTCTTTCGGGCTCAGTTGCCCGAGCAGACAGAGGTCGAGGTAGTCGGCGAACACCGCGTTGAGCGAGCTGAAGTACTCGCCGCTCTCGGCCTTCACCATCGAGAGCGGGATCGTCGTCCCCTGGTCGATGAACCGCTGCATCGTGTCGGTGTTCGCGGCGTACCCGATGTCCTTCGCGTCGAGGGACTTCCGGGCGGGCAGCCAGTTGCCGTCGTGGCAGAACTGCTGCATCTTCGACCGCGACGTGATCATCGCCACGAGCTCGGCCGCGAGCTCCGGGTGCTTGCTCGACTTCGTGACGGCCAGGGCGTTGCCGCCCAGGTCGCTCGCCTCGCCGACGTTCCGGATCATCGGGGCCGTGCCCCAGTTGTCCGGCATGTCGGTGTCGAGCTGCGCGATGGACTCCGGGTTGTTGAGCATCATGCCGATCTGCCCGGTCAGGAACAGGTTCCGCGAGACGTCGCCGCCGCCGCTCTTGCTGAGGTTGCCCGTGGTCGCGAGTCCGTCGGCGTACCACTTCCGGCCGAAGGCCAGGGCGTCGATCGCCTCCGGGGTGTCCATCGACGGGGTGGCACCGTCCTCGCCGAGGAACGCGCCGCCGTTCTGGTGGACCAGCGGCAGCCACCGGTACGCCGTCTCGGGCGACGACCACCCGTACCCGAACGCGTACTTGCCGGTGACCTGCTTGACCTCCTTCGCGACGTCGAGGAACTCGTCCCACGTCCACGCGTCGGCCAGCGCCTGCGGTGGAGTGACGCCGATCTGCTCCATGACGTCGCGGTTGTAGTAGGTGATGAAGTTGTCGGTGTGCTGGAAGACGCCGTACACGCCGTCGTCCCGCGCGCCGATCGCCCAGAACGGGTCGCTGTAGTCCTGCCGGTAGTCCGCCGGGATGGACCCCGAGATGTCGACCAGGCTGCCGTTCGCGGCGTACCGGCCGATCTGCTGCGGGGTGATCCGGATGACGTCCGGCGCCAGGTCGGCGGCGAGCCGGGTGATGAACCACTGGTGGAACTGCCCGGTGGTCACCTCGACGGCGACGCTCGTGCCGGGGTGCGCCGCGACGAACTCGTCGGCGATCGCCTGGTAGCTCGTGATGTCCGTCGGGATGTTCCAGGTGGACAGGCGGATGTGCTTCGTCCCGCCGCGGCCGGTCGTGCCGCCGCCGGCGCACGCTGCCAGCGCGCCGGTCAGCGAGATGCCGGCGAGGGCGAGGAACCCCCGTCTGGCGAGCTGGGGGGATGGTCGGGTCGGCATGGTCCTCTCCTTTGAGGTCGTGGTGCCGTTCAGGTCGGCCGGGAGGCGCGGGGTGCGCACACGGGGCGCCGCGCGTCCGACGTGGGGTCGCGTCCTGGACCCGACCCCACGTCGGGCGCGACGGTTCAGACGAGCGCGGGGCGGGCCTCCCGGTCGGCCACCGGTGCCGCGGTGACCGCGTCCGCCGGACGCAGCGACTCGGGGAGGAGCGCCGCGTGGGCGTGCAGGAGCTCGTCGGTCATCTCGGCGATGCGGTCGAGCGTCAGGTGCGCCGCCGTCAGCGGGTCCAGAGCCACCGCGTGGTGGACGTGCTCGACGTTGCCCGTGAGTGCAGCGCGCACCGCCAGGGTCTGCACGTTCGTGTTCGTGCGGTTGATCGCGGCGAGCTGCGGCGGGAGCTCACCGAACGACGTCGGCTGCACCCCCTTGCCGTCGACCAGGCACGCGACCTCGACGCAGGCGTCGGACGGCAGGTTCTGGATGACGCCCGTGGCGTTCGGCACGTTGCCGTAGACCACCGCCGGCACACCCGTCACGATCGCGTTCACGATGCTCGCGCCGTACTCGACGCTCGGCGTCAGGTCGGCCTTGAGCTTCTCGAGCTGCGTGTCCACGTCGCCCTGCTCGTCGTGCGCCAGGCAGATCTCGTAGTAGTCCCAGCGCTCCGGGATGTACTCGAGCACCGTCTCCGGGTCCTTGCGGAAGTACGGCACGTACTCGCTGGCGTGGTGGCTCGACTCGGTCTCGAAGTACCCGAACGAGCGCATCAGCTGGGTGCGGACCTGCTCGTTGCCGCCCTCGTAGTTGCTCGCCGCGGCAGCCGCTTCGCTGTGGTCGCCGTCGTCGTCGTGCAGGTCGGACGCCGAGACGCCCCGCTGGTGCTTCGCCGTCATCACCTCGCGCAGACGCGGGTAGAGGTCTTCGCCGTTGCGACGCGTGAACTCGAGGATCCACGCCTGGTGGTTGATGCCGGCGCTGACGAACTCGACCTCGTCGTACGGCACGCCGAGCGTGCGCGCCAGCATGCGGGTCGTGCCCTGCACGCTGTGGCAGAGCCCCACCGTCCGGAGCCCCTTCGCGTTGAGGAACGCCGTGGCCATCGCCATCGGGTTCGCGTAGTTGATGAACTGGGCGTCCGGGCAGAGCTCGAGGGCGTCGCGGGCGATGTCCTCGTACGCGCGGACCGACCGCAGGAAGCGGAAGACGCCGCCCGGGCCGACGGTGTCGCCGACCGCCTGGTCGATGCCGTACTTGCGCGGGATCTCGACATCCCACTTGTACGACTCGACGCCGCCGACCTGGAACGTGATGATGACGACGTCCGCACCCGCCAGGGCCGCACGGCGGTCCGTGGTCTCGAGGACCTCGACACCGAGGCCGTGGTGGGCGACGAGCTCGCGGGCGGCCGTCGCGGTGCGGGCGACCCGGCCCGCGTCGAGGTCCATGAGGTGCAACGTCGCGTCCTGCAGGGCGGGGAAGGAGACGAGGTCGCCGATGAGGCGGAAGGGGAAGACGAAGCCGCCGGCGCCGATGATGGTGATCTTGGTCATGTGTCGACGGTAGGAAGCGCGGGGGTGTGCGGTCCTCCGGCTTCGGACGGTGGGGTTCCAGGATCCTCGGATCGGTCGTCAGATCACGGCGGACGCCTCCGGAGCGGTCCAGGTCCTGTCGGCGTGCTGGTCGAGCGCTCGGCTGAGCACGTCGCTCTGCTCCGGACCGCCGTGTCCTTCGTCTTCCACGATCGTCAGCGTGCTCTCCGGGAGGCCAGCGTGGAGACGCCAGGCCGTCACGGCAGGACCGCTGACGTCGCGCCGTCCGTGCACGAGCGTGGTGGGGATGTGACGGATCCGGTCGAGGCGTGCCAGGACCGCTTGGCCGCCGGGCAGGAAGGCATCGTTGCTCCAGTAGTGCGTCACCAGCCGTGCGAACGCCTCGCGTCGCGCCGGTCCGACGTGTCCGTGGCCACGGAGCTCGGGATGGTCCATCGAGACGTGCACGTTCTCCCAACGGTCCCAAGCCGCCGCCGCGGCTTCGCGGACCCGGGCGTCCGGCGATGCGAGTTGCCGGGCGTACGCGTCCACGACGCGCTCGCCGGGGAGGCGGTTGCTCCCGCGTTCGAACTCGTCCCACTCCGCGGGGAACAGGCGGCCGATGCCCTCCGTGATCCAGTCGACCTCGCTGCGACTGGTCGTGGTGACGGCCACGAGCGTGAGCGCGCGAACACGTTCGGGGTGCCGTTGCGCGTACGCGAGGGCGAGTGTGGTTCCCCACGAGATGCCCGCGACGACCCAGGTGTCGATCCCGAGCGCGGTGCGGACCGCCTCGATGTCGTCGATGAGCTGCTGCGTGGTCTGCCGGACCAGCGCCTCGGCGAGGTCGTCCTCCGGGATGCGGCTGCGCCCGGCTCCGCGCTGATCGATCCCCACGAGTCGGTAGCGGGCGGGGTCGAAGTGCGTGCGGTACCAGCCACTGCCGAGTGATCCTCCGGGCCCGCCGTGGAGCCAGAGCGCGGGAACGCCGTCCGCGGTGCCCGATTCCTCGCAGGAGATGGATGCCCCACCGTCCACGGCGATCATGCTCGTCCGGTACGGCTCGTGCGGGGTGTACACCATCCCACCACGCTACCGACGAGTACTTTCGCCTGATGGACTTCTTCGTCGCAGGGAGTTGGCGGAACCGGGACGCGGTCGCCGAGGTCGTGGATGCGCTCGAAGGTGCAGGCGCGCAGTGCTACAGCTTCGTTCGAGCGCAGTACGACGACGAGGCGTTGGCCTTCGCAGTGCCCGGTGGCGCTGACGCAGCACGGCTCGGTGAACCTGGCATCCGGAGTCTCTTCGAACAGGACCTCGCAGCGCTCCGTTCCGCCGACCGGTTCGTGCTCGTCCTCCCTGCCGGAGCAGCGGCGCACATCGAGACCGGGATCGCCTACGGTCTCGACAAGTCCTGCTACGCCGTGGGGCCGGCTGACCGTTCGGAGACGCTCTACCGACTGTTCGAGGCCATGTGCACTGATCCGGCCGACCTGGTCCGTCACCTCGCGGTCGCCGACGCTCGGAGGGTTCGGTGATGCGCTGGCAGCAGTCACTCCTCGAGCGGCTCCGCACGGCACCGGCGGTCGGCGCGGTCCGTCCGTACGGCTCCGTCCTCACGCCCGACGAGCTGGACCGGTGGAGCGACCTCGACGTCGAGCTCGATCTCGTTGCGGACGTCGACGCGCGGACACTCCTCGGAGGTGAGCCGTGGGCGTGGCAGAGCACCCTCGACGACGGTGTGCAGCACGTTCGGACAGTGCTCGCGGACGGCCGCCGCGTGGACCTCGCGACGCGAGGCGCGACGCTCGAGCTTCCTCCGGAGCCTCCGGACAACAGTCAGCGGTTCGACCTCGCGTTGGCCGCCACGCGGCTCGGACGCGGAGCGGACGTCATCGGGCTGCACCTCGTGCTCGGGGTGGTCCGCGGGGCGCTCGTGCACAGCATGGTCCTCGCCGACCAGCGGGAGGGGACGGTGCACCACCGGTTCGGCTCCGCCACGGACCTCGCCGCGGCCGAGAGCCTGACGGCTCTGTCCGGAGCGCTGAGTCCGTCCCTCGCGTTGCGCGTCGCCTCCTTCTACTCGGAGAGCCGTGCGGCCGTCGACGAGGACTACCACCCCGACTGGCGCGGTCTGGTCGCCGTCGTCGCTGCGCGCCCCTAGCCGTCTGGGGTCTCGACGATCACGACTCGTGCGGTGGCACGACCCGGGTCGCGACGGTCGTCGTACGCTGGCGGTCGTGGACGAGTGGTGGGACGTGGTCGATGCGGGCGGTGGAGCGACGGGCACGACGTTCCGGCGAGGCGACAGCGGTTGGCCCGTCGGGTCCTTCCACCTCGTGGTCACGGTCTGCGTCCACCGCGCCGACGGGACCGTCCTCGTCACGCAGCGAGCTCCGACGAAGGAGTTCGCGTACGGGTGGGAGTTCCCCGGTGGCAGCGCGCTCGCCGGCGAGTCGGGGACAGCGGCGGCCTGCCGTGAACTGCGCGAGGAGACCGCCCTCGAGGTCGCGCCCGACGCGCTGCAGTGGGTCGGTCGCTTCACCGAGGACTCTGCGCTGGTGGATCTCTTCATCGTCCGGGAACCTGCCGGCTCGACCGTGCGGCCAGCTCCGGCCGAGGTGATGGCCTGGAAGTGGCTCCCCGCGTCCGAGGTGGTCGAACTCCGTCAGAGCGGCGTGATGGCGGATCCGTGGGGACCGCGGTTGGACGCGCTGTGGCCAGCGGCGATGGCCACGATCCGGTCCGGGGGCGCGCCTGCCGCGGTGCAGCTGGAAGCACACCGCGACTCCTGGGAGACGGACTACCAGCGTGAGGCGTCACGGCTCGTCGCCGCGCTCGGAGACCGCGTGCTCGCGGTCGAACACATCGGCAGCACGGCCATCCCGGGCCTCGAAGCGAAGCCGGTCATCGACATCGCGGTCCGGGTCGCAGTCGACACGGATCCGTTGGCGCTCGGCCCGTTGCTCGCGGCGACGGGCTACACGCAGCACCGTTCCGGTCCGAAGAACCACGGGGTGTACACCCGAGAGCGAGACGGGGCGAGGACCCACATCCTCCACGCCTTCGCCTCGGACCAGTGGGACGAGTGCAACCAACGGCTCTTCCGGGACAAACTGCTGCGCGACCCCACCGCCGTTGCGCGGTACCGGGAGGTCAAGACCCGAGCAGCGCGATCGTCGGATGGTCGTGCGTACACGGCCGCGAAGAGCCGGGTGGTGCAGCAGCTCCTCGATGAGGAACGTGCCGCCCGAGGTCTCGCGTCCGTGACGGCGTGGGACAAGTAGGCGGCGGAGCCTGTGGCAAGTCGTGAGGAGTACGACGTGCTCTGGGAACGTGCCCGTCAGCATCGAAGTGCTCCACACCGTCGAGTGAGTACCAGGACAGGCTGCTGCGCCGAAGCCGTAGGGTGGCGCTCGTGACGGCCACAGGGAGACGGAAGCGATCGGTCGTGGTGACGGTCGTGGTGACGCTCGCGGTCGTCGCGTTGCTCGCCGGTGTTCGCCTCGTGTCCCTGTTCGCGTTCGCAACCGAGGGGGATGTGCCACCCGCTTCCTCGGTCTCGCTACCCGCGGGCAGCGAGCTGATCGCGGAGGAGAAGGAGTGCGCTTCAGGTGGGTGCTGGGCCGTGCTCTCGGTCCGACCGCCCGAGGGAGTGAGTCCGCAGGATCTCGCAACGAGCTTGGGGATGACTCCGCAAGCTCGTCAGCGCGGGACACTGTGGGACCCGCGGACCGTCAACCTGAGCGCAGAAGTGGACGGAGAACTGCTGATCATCAGGGCCGACTACTGGTCTCGTGAAGCGACCCCCTGACGGAGGTCCTGTGTGGGGAGGTTGCTCGCTGACGTAGGCTCAGCAACGTGCTCGACGTGGAGACGATGGAAGCGGCGTACTGGAGCCACCGCGGCCCGGCCCCGCTCATGGCGTCCTCCCACCGGCACGACGACCTCGAGATGAACCTGGTGCTCGACGGGCACCTGGACTACCGGTTCGGCGGGGCGCCGGTCAGTGTGCACGCGGGCGAGATCGCACTGTTCTGGGGCTGGACCCCGCACCAGCTCGTGGGCGACGGCACCGGTACCGGCGAGTTCCGCTGGGTGCACATCCCCCTGGCCGAGGTGCTGGCGTGGGGACTACCCGACCACGACCTCGGAGCGATGCTCCTGAACCGCCCGGTCGTCGTGCCGACCGCAGCTGCCGGCCGTGACGTCGAGTCGATGCTCGGATCGTGGCAGCGGGACTTCGCGGACGACGGTGCGGAGATCATCGCCAACCTCGAGGCGCAGGCGCTCGTGCGTCGCCTGCTCCGGCACCACCGCGACGCCGTGGACCTGCGGCCCGGCGGCGGGCACGGCACCGCGGATGCCATGCACCGGGTGATCGACATGGTGCGGTTCGTGGTCGACCGGTTCCGCGAACCGATCGAGGTCGCTGACGTCGCAGCGGCCGCACACCTGCACCCGCACTACGCGATGTCGGTGTTCCGACAGGACGTCGGCACCACGATCGTCGAGTACCTGTCACGGTGCCGGGTGGCCGAGGCGCAGCGGTTGCTCGCGACGACGTCGATGACGACCTCGGAGATCGCGCACGCCGCGGGCTTCGGGTCGCAGTCGAGCTTCTACGCGCACTTCACCCGTGCCTGCGGGACTGCGCCGGGAGCGTACCGGGCACGGGCTCGCTGACCCGGTGTCTCCACGCACGAGCAACGCCCCGTCGCGAGCGACGGGGCGTTGGCCGTTCCGGTCTGCCATGCACAGCCGGAGTACGTGGGGTGTTACTTGATCTGTGCGGTGATGGTGGCGGTGCCGACGAGGAGGCCGCGCTTGACGGCGTCGGTGCCGAAGGTCTTGTTCAGCAGGCCGGCGGCGTCTTCGGAGACGTGGACGGTGGTGCCGGTCAGGATGGCGTTGTCGCCCTCGAGCTGGAGGGGCTTGAGGGAACCGCCCCAGAGCTCGAACAGGAACGCGTTGGACGCGGCGACCTTGCCGTTGACCAGGACGTCACCGTAGAGCTTCGAGGAGCCCGGGTTCACGACGAAGTTCTCGAGCGTGACGGTGGTGTCGCCGGCCTTCAGCGTCAGGCCGGAGTCGTCGTGGTTGAGCAGGCCCTGCACGTAGGGCTTGTAGTTGCCGTCCGGCGACCAGTACGTGACCGAACCGGCGGTGATCGGGAACGACACCGACCCGTCAGCCAGGGTCGCATCTCCCGAGACGCCGGGGGTGAGCTTGAGGGCGGTGAGGGCGTCGGTGAAGCCGGAGTCGAGCTTCACGGCGGTGGAACCGCCGAGGACCTCGGGGACCGAGGCGACCGGTGCGGGGATCTTCGACGACGACGACGAGACCGTGTGGATCGCCGGGGTCGAGGCCTGGGCGGAGGAGATGCCGAACGCGGCACCGCCGAGCACGAGGGCGCCGGTCGTGGCGAGGGTGATGGAGGTCTTCAGGCTCTTGCGCATGGTGATCGTTTCCTTTGCTGAGGTGTCGCGCTCGGCGCGGCTGCTGTGTGCGCGCCGAACACACCCTGGTGCAGGGTGGAGAACCAGCAATGTGCGGCTGGTGAGCGCTCCGGGTGGTTCCCGGTCTGTGCAGGTGATTCGGTGCCCTGCCCGAAGTCGATTGGAACCAGTTCGGACGAGTTTCGCCGACCGCCCGCTGTCCTAGGCTCGGTCCATGCAGGGGATCACCATCCGACCGACGACCGAAGCCGATTGGGAGGCCGTCCGAGCGCTCCGCCTGGAGATGCTCCGGGACACCCCGATGGCCTACGCGGAGCACCTGGCGGACGCCGAGCAGCTCGACGAGACCGAGTGGCGTGCGCGGGGCCGCCGAGGTCAGGACACCGGGGGCACCTCGCTCGTGGCGATCGACACCGACGGCCGCTGGGTCGGTGCGATGGGGGTGTTCATACCCGACGCCGCGACCGGACCGTTGCTGGTCGGGGTGTACGTCGCGCCGTCACACCGCGGCCGTGCGGCCGGCGTGACCGATGCACTGCTCGACGCGATCGAGGCGTGGGCAGCCGGCCACGGTTCCACGCTCCGTCTCCACGTGCACGAGCGCAACCTCCGGGCTCAGGCCTTCTACGCGCGACGCGGGTACGAGCCGACCGGGGCGAGCGAGCCGTACGTCCTCGCGCCCGACGAGCGGGAGCTCGAGATGATCCGTCGACTCGACGGGGCCTCGGCATGACCGGCGGTGGGGTGCGGTGGCTGCTGCTCGACGTCGGTGGAGTGCTCGAGATGGTCGACGACGCGGCATGGCCCGGGCAGTTCCGCACGCGGTGGGCGGCTGCGTTCGGACTGACGGACGAGGAGTTCTCGACGCGGTTGTCGGACGCCGACCTGCCCGATGCCGCGCGGAGGACCGGGGTCGACGACGAGTACTGGGGGAAGATCGGCGCCGCACTCGGCGCCTCGGCCGAGGTGCTCGCGTCGATGCGAGCCGACTTCTGGGACGCGTACTGCGGCTCCTTGAACGAGCCGCTCTTCGACTTCGTCGCCGGTCTGCGCGGGACGGTCGGGCTCGCAATCCTGTCCAATTCTGGTGACGGCGCCCGTCAGGAAGAGGAGCGACGGTTCGGGTTCGCGGCCGTGTTCGACCCGATCTGCTACAGCCACGAGATCGGCGTCACGAAGCCGGAACCCGAGGCGTTCCGGATCGCACTCGACCGGCTCGACGCCGCACCCGCGGATGTCCTGTTCATCGACGACGTACCGGAGAACATCGAGGCTGCGCGGGCGATGGGGATCCGGGCGCACCTGCACGTCGAGACTGCGGACACGATCGCAGCGATCCGCGCCGCGATGCCGGAGGATCGGGGGCAGTGACGGAGCCGGTGCGCGGCATCGTCTTCTTCGACGTCGACGGGACGCTCATGTCGACCGGTTCGAGCAGCAGTCATCTCGCGGAGCGATTCGGGCACCGGGACGCGCTGGACGAGGCTGAGCGTCGGTACGCCGACGGCTCGCTCACGAATCGACAGGTGAGCGAGATCGATGCCGCGGGCTGGCGCGGCGCATCGACGACGACCGTGGACCGCTGGCTCGACGACCTACCGGTGCTCCCCGGTGTGGAGCTCGTGGTGGCGTGGTGCCGCACGCACCAGGTCGTCCCCGTGTTGGCGTCGCTCGCGTGGCAGCCGGTCACTCGGTCGCTCGCGCGGCGGTTCGGGTTCGTCGCGCACGGCGGACCGCGGGTCGGGGTCACGGGTGGCACCTACGACGGGGCGGTGGCGGAGCACTTCGACGAGTTCGACAAGCGAGACCGTGCGCTCCGGTACGCGCTGGCCCGTGGCGTGCCGATCGAGCGGTGCTGTGCGATCGGGGACAGTCGGTCGGACATCCCACTCTTCGAGGTGGTCCCCGCGGCGCTGGCTCTCAATGCGACCGGAGCGGCCAGGGCGGCAGCATCGACCGCGATCGACACGGCGGACCTGTCGGACGTCGTGCCGTGGCTCGAGGGGTGGCTGAACAGTCTGGGCGGACCCGGCTCAGCGAGTGGGTGACCCGGCCTCCGTGGTGAGCGACTCGACCCACCCCTGCGCCGCGCGGAGCAGGTCGTCACGTGACGCGCCTTCGAACGCGCTGAGGCGCAGGAAGTGCTGCGTGATCGTGATGCCGAGGATGCCGCTCACGGTCATCAACGCCCGCAGCCGGGCGTCGTCGCCGTCGAGTGAGCGCGCCAGGTTCTCGACCCGCTCGTCGAGGTAGCCACGCATGGTGTCCGCCGCCTCGGGCACCGTCAGCATCGACCGGACGAGCGCGGCCGTCTCGGCGGGGAGCGCGTCGAACCGGATCCCCAGGACGTCGAGCAGGTGGTCGGCCGCCGCACGCTCGCTCCCACCGTCCGACGTGGCCGGCAGCTGCACGGCGGTCGCGAACAGCGCTGCCTTCGACCCGAAGTGCTGCATGACGAGCGACGGATCGATCCCCGCTGATGCGGCGATGCTCCGGATCGTCGTGCCCTCGTACCCGTTCGCACCGAACTGCTGCCGAGCGGCTGCGCGGATGCGCTCGGCGGTCTGTGCGCGTTTCGCGTCGCGTGAGGTCTCGGCCATGCGTCTGACTCTACGGCGTTGAGCGAGGAGTACGGTTCACTCAACGCCGATGAGCGAACGCACCGGTGCGAGACCTGACGGAGGAACCCCGATGACCCTGATCGCGATCGAAGAGCACTGGAGCCACCCCGCCCTGACGGACGCCGTCAACGCCCTGCCCGAGGACCGCCGCGACCCGAGCACGGCGCTGGACGAACTCGGCGACAACGGCGCGCTGCTCCGTGACCTCGGTGACGCCCGGCTCGCAGCGATGGACGAGCAGGGGATCGACGTCCAGGTGCTGTCCCTCGCGCCGCCCGGAGCGCAGCCGCTCGATGCCGCGGACGCGATCCCGCTGAGTCAGCAGGCGAACGACATCGCGATCGCCGCGGTCGCGGACCACCCGGACCGGTTCCGCGCGTTCGCGACCCTGCCGATGGCCGACCCGGACGCTGCCGTCGCCGAACTGGAGCGCACTGCCGGCCTTGGTTGCGTGGGGGCGATGGTCTACGGGCGGACGGGCGAGGTGCCGCTCGACGACCGCCGGTACGACGGCCTCTTCGCCGTCGCGGCGTCGCTCGGGCAGCCGGTCTTCATCCACCCGCAGATCCCGTCGAAGCGCCTGCGCGAGGCGGCGTACGAGGGGTTCGACCCGATGGTCGAGCTCGGATTGGCGACCTTCGGGTGGGGGTGGCACCTCGAGGCGGCACGTGCGGCACTGCGCCTGATCGTCGGCGGCACCTTCGACCGGCACCCGGACCTGCAGGTCGTGCTCGGCCACTGGGGCGAGCTGCTGCTGTTCTGGCTCGACCGTGCGGACAGCCTGTCGCGGGTCGCCGGACTCGAGCGGACGGTGTCCGACACCGTCCGCTCGAACCTCCACATCACCAGCTCGGGGATGCTCAGCCCCACGCTGCTCCGGCACGCGCTGGACGTCACGACGCCCGATCGGCTGCTGTTCTCCACCGACCACCCGTTCCAGCGACCCTCCGCCGCCGAGATCGACACGTTCCTGCAGGAGTTCCCCTCGGACGCGGCCCGCGAGGCGTTCACGTCGGGGAACGCACGTCGGCTGTTCGGGATCGGCGACCAGACGGATGCGGCATGATCGGTCCGTGCCCAACCCGAACGTGACCGCCGCGTACCGCGCTGCCCGTGACCAGTTGCTCTCCGCAGAGTCCGCCGATGCCGCCCGCGCCGCCTTCCGGTGGCCGGACCTCGGCGACACCTTCAACTGGGCGGACGACTGGTTCGACGTCATCGCTGCTGGCAACGACCGCATCGCGCTCTGGATCGTCGACGCGGATGGCTCGGAACAGCGGCTCAGCTACGCGGAGATGGCCGCCCGGTCCGACCGTTTGGCCGTTCGCCTGCACGAGCACGGCGTCCGGAAGGGCGACCACGTGCTCGTCATGCTCGGCAACCAGCTCGAGCTGTGGGAGACGATGCTCGCGGTGATCAAGCTCGGGGCGGTGATCCTGCCGACGTCGACGATGCTCGACACCGCCGACCTGCAGGACCGCGTCGACCGCGGAGGCGTGGCGCACGTCGTCACGAACCGCAGCGAGACCGCGAAGTACGACGACGTCCGCGGGGACTTCTCGCGTGTGGTCATCGGCGGCACGGCGGACGGCTGGACGGACTACCCGTCGGACCTCGGAGAACCAGTGCCCGCGGGGGAGTCGCGACCGATCGTGGTCACCAAGACCTCCGATCCCTGCCTCGTCTACTTCACGTCGGGCACGACCTCGAAGCCGAAGATGGTCGTGCACACCCAGACGTCGTACCCGGTCGGGCACCTCAGCACGATGCACTGGCTCGGCCTGCGGCCCGGGGACGTGCACCTGGCGATCAGCTCGCCCGGCTGGGGGAAGCACGCATGGAGCTGCTTCTTCGCGCCGTGGATCGCCGAGGCGACCGTCTTCGTCCACGACACCCCGCGGTTCGATCCGGCCGCGCTCCTCGCCCAGCTGGAGTCCGCCGAGGTGAGCACGTTCTGCGCACCGCCCACCGCCTGGCGGATGATGCTCCAGTCCGATCTCGGTGCGCGCCCTCGGGCACTGCGCGAGGTCGTGTCGGCCGGAGAACCGCTGAACCCCGAGGTCATCGACCGGGTCGAACGCGCGTGGGGTCTGACCATCCGCGACGGCTACGGGCAGACCGAGACCACCGCGATCATCGGCAACGCCCCCGGCACCACCGTCACCCCGGGGGCGATGGGCCGTGCGTTGCCCGGTGTCACCGTGACGCTGCTGGACCCCGTCACCGGGCAGCCCGGCGACGAGGGCGAGGTCTGCCTCGACCTCGACGAGCGACCGGTCAACCTGATGGCCGAGTACCTCGGCGACCCCGACCGCACCGCGGCATCGATGCGCGACGGCTTCTTCCACACCGGCGACATCGCGGTCCGGGACGCCGAGGGGGAACTGACCTTCATCGGCCGGACCGACGACGTGTTCAAGTCGTCCGACTACAAGGTGTCACCGTTCGAGGTCGAGAGTGCCCTGCTGCAGCACCCCGCCGTGGCCGAGAGCGCCGTCGTACCCGCGCCGGACGACGCCCGGCTCAACGTCGTCAAGGCGTACGTGACGCTCGCCGCCGGGTTCGACGCGACGGCGGAAACCGCCGAACAGGTGCTCGCGTACGCGCGGACCGCACTCCCGGCGTACGCACGCGTGCGTCGGGTCGAGTTCGCGGAGCTGCCGAAGACCATCTCGGGCAAGATCCGGCGCGTGGAGCTGCGGGAGCGCGAGGAGCGTGCGGCCGCAAGTGGCACGCCGATCGACGGTGAGTGGCGCGACGAGCAGTTTCCCGAGCTGCGCGTTGGCCGTCCAGCCAGGCCGTCGATGGAGGCCTGACTGCCGGGTTGGCCCTGACGGCCGGAGTCGCACGGGATCAGCCTTGACGCTGACACTCCGGAAGGAGTGCGTCAAAGGCTCCCGCCTCGGCTTCGCGCTTGATCCGTCCGTGGTAATCGCCGGCAGGGATGGCGCCAGTGGTGATGCTCGAGGTGCGTCCGATGGCCTCAGCGTCCGCGCACACGGCGACGATCACGCCGCCTTCGCCATCCGGTTCGGCCCCTCCGATCAAGTCGCCTTCCCGGTGGAGGATCTGCTCTGTGAGGTCGTACCATGCGTACGACCGACCCGAGGGGACCTGCTCGGTGGCCAGCGCGACGCTCTTGCCGATGAGATCGGTGGTCGCGACGTCAGGAGCGGAAGTGCACCCTGACAACCCGAGCAGTGTGGTCACGATCGCAACGGAAACGAGAGTGATGCGCATGCGTCCTCCTTTAGCTAGAAGCTCCTGATGTCGCAGGAGACGCGTGCGCTGCCAGGATTGAACGCGTACAGCCACTTCGACGTGCCCGACACGTAGTCCTTGCCAGCGCCGGTGATGTGCTTCTGGATCTTGTACTTGTAGCGAACGCCGACCGGGTACGCGACGAGTTGCTTGCCCTTGGGGACCTTCCGCTTGCTGCAGGTCACCGAGACGCTCTGGGTGGTCGAGGCGCTGATCTTCAACTGGCCAGCAGCCCAGCCGCGAGAGGCGCCCAAGTCGAGTCCGATCGTGCGGTTGGCCGTCCTTCCGCGAGTGAGTGAGCAGTCCATCGCGGCGGTTCGTGATCCACACGATGCGAGTTTCTGGGAGCCTACGTGGCTTCCAGTCGACGTCTTGCTGATGATCTTGTGGTAGCTGCCCCACGCTGCTCGAGCGTCCTGTGCGCCCGGTTTCTCCGCCGCGGTCGCCGGACCAGTGGCGCCCAGCCCTGACACTGTGAGCGCGACGCCGATCACTACCCCGAGGGCAGACTTCGTTTTCAGCCGAACAGACATTGATCTCCTGAAGTTTCAACTATCAAATACTGCGTACGAGTTTGGCGTGCTTCACCCTTGTCCCGCAACTCGAGTCGTCAGTCGACCCACGATCGCGTGGGTGTCTAGGCTCTGCACGTGGAACTGATCACCGACGTCTCCCGCGGCACCTGGCTACTCGCCCGGGCGGGTGTATTCGCCACCGTGGGCGGGACAGTCGGAACCGGCTTCGACGCCTACGCGCGCATCCTCCACCCGGTGTCGGCGGACCGAGGGGACCGTTCGATCGTGGACGAATGGGACGACCACTCCGTCCTCGAGTCCGCCCGGTGGCGGTGGTCCGACGTCGCGTCGCGAACGGGCGGCATCGCGCACCCACTCGTCCAGTGGCGGAGCCTGACCGGCCGGACCGACGAGTCCGACCTGGTGTTCGAGGACGGATGGCGCGTCCACCCGCCCGAGGAAGGCTGGTTCGAGCCGAGCCTGCTCGCTGCGCTCACCGAGCACCTGGCCGAGGCCACGTCGACGCCGGACGACCTGGTCGCAGCGGTCTGGGACGGGTGGGGCGAACTGAGCGGCGGTTCGACGCTCGCCGTCGGTTGGCAGGGTCCGGACGAGCCGACTGCGGAGGAGATCGAGTCGATGCAGCGGTACGTCGTCGAGCAGCAAGCAGTGCACGACGGAGATCAGGCGGCGATCCGCGCCGCCCTCGCCGTCGAGCTCTTCCCGTGGCCGCACCGCGAGTGCTTCCTCCTCTCGGTGACCCTGCCGCAGCTCGCCGACCCGACGTGGCTCGACCGCGCTCGGATCGGGACGGTCGTCGACCTCGCCCACACCCCGCAGATGCTCTGGCCGGAAGACCACTCCTGGGTGCTCGCGTCGGAGATCGACTGGGACTCGACGATCGTCGCCGGGTCACTTGCCCTGGTCGACGCGGTCTTGGCCGACGACCGGTTCGAGGCGTTCGCGGTCGACGAGGACAGCGACCTGACGTGGGGCGGGGACCTCGTCAACGGTTGAACCGTGGCGGCCGTCTCGTCCGTCGGCCGTCCGCTAGAGCCGAGCGGGGAACGCCGAGCGCCGACCGACCAGCGTGAGCACCGCCGCGATCGCCCCGAACACGATCATCACCACGGCCAGGACCAGTCCGTCGAACACGGTCAACAGCGCGGCTCCGAAGATCCCGGCGACGAAGATCGCGATGTTGAACGCGACGGGCAGGAACGCGCTGGCGACGTCGGCGTTCTCCCCACCTGCCGTGGTGAGCGCCGCCTGCAGCTGCGTCGAGGCGCCTCCGAAGCTGACACCCCACAGGACGGCGGCGACGAGGACGGCGACCGGCGACGAGTGGCCGACGAGCAGGACGACCCCGGTGACGACGAACAGTCCGACGCTCAGGTGCAGCAGGGGCCGGGGATGCCGGTCGAGGAGCGCGCCCGTGATCACGACGCCGAGGATCGCCGCGATGCCGTAGACGAGGAGGACGAGACCGGCGCTGAGGTCGGTGCCGGTCACCCGCAGGTACGGGGAGATGTAGGTGTAGATCGTGTTGTGCGCGACCATCCACGTGGCGATGACGGCGAGGATGATCGCGATGCCGCGGATGCGGAACACCTTGACCACGGAGACCTTCGCAGTGCCGGTCTGGCCGGGTGCGTCCGGCACGAACACGGCGATCAACCCGAGGATGACGACCCCGACGAGGCTGAGGCCGATGAGCGACCAGCGCCAGTCCAGGGCGGTGCCGGTGAACGACCCGAGCGGCGTGCCGAGCGCGAAGCCGACGGGCGCGCCCGTGGAGACGATAGCGAGGGAGACGCCCGCGAACCGCGCGGGACTGATGCGCCGCGCGTAGGTGGCGAACATGCCCCAGATGATCCCGGACGCCGCGCCGGCGACGAACCGCGTGACGAGCGCGACCGTCACGTTCGGGGCGAACGCGGTGAGGGTGTTCGCGATGATCAGCACGGCGATGGCCGTCATGAGCAACGGCTTGCGGCGCAGGCTCCGCGTGAGTGCGATCGCCGGCACCGTGGCGATGACCGTGCCGATCGCGTAGGCGCTGACGAACAGTCCGACCGTGCCCTCGGACGTCCCCATGCCGTCCGCGATGACCGGCAGGAGGCCCGCGGGCATGGTCTCCATGGCGACGAGCACGAACCCGATCGCCGCGAGCAGTGCGAGCGGGAACCACGGCAGCCGGTCGTCGGCAACCGGAGTGGTCGACGGAGTCGACGGGGTCGTGGTCACGAGGGGGTCCATGTCCCTGACGGTAGGGCGGCTCGAGCGTCGGGAGGGAGGTTCTGCTCGACCCCGTTTCGGCAGAGCCTCACTCGTTGCGCGGAAGTGGTCTTCGCTGGGGGCATGACCGAACCCCAGACCTTCTTCATCACCGGGACCAGCCGCGGCATGGGCACCGAGTTCGCGCGCGCCGCCCTGGATGCCGGACACCACGTCGTCGCGACCGGGCGGGACCCGGAACGCGTCGCCGCAGCGGTCGGCCAGCACGACGAGATGCTCGCCGTCGCGCTGGACGTCACGGACGAGCGCACCGTCCGGAGCGCGGTCGACGCAGCGATCGAACGGTTCGGCCGCATCGACGTCCTGGTGAACAACGCCGGGAGCTTCCAGGGCGGGTTCTTCGAAGAGGTCTCCGCGGAGCAGTTCCGCGGGCAGATGGAGACGAACTTCTTCGGAGCGATGAACGTCACCCGCGCGGTGCTCCCCGTCATGCGGGCACAGGGCTCCGGCCGGGTCATCAGCATCAGCTCGACCGCCGGCATCGTCGCGGGTGCCGGTGGGAGCGCGTACGCCGCGTCGAAGTTCGCGCTCGAGGGGTGGATGGAAGCGTTGCACGACGAGGTCCTGCCGTTCGGCATCCACACCACGGTCGTCGAGCCCGGCTTCTTCCGGACCGACCTGCTCGCGGAGGGCAGCTCCACCTTCTGGGGCGACGTCCACCTCGACGACTACCGGTCCTCGTCGGACCAGACCAAGGAGTTCTTCCGCGGCATGGAGGGCAAGCAGAGCGGCGATCCGGCGAAGCTCGCCCGCACGCTCCTGGCCCTGACCGAGATGTCCGAACCGCCGCTGCGCCTCGTCGCCGGTGCGGACAGCGTCGAAGGGGTCGTGCGGAAGGCGCAGCAGCTCATCGAGCAGGCGCGGGCGTTCCCGGAACTGACCACGTCGCTCGACCTGGACGACCAGTCGAACTGAGGAGGGCGACCGGGTAGCACCCGGGACACAGCGCACGGATTCGGCTCCAGCGTGCAGCACGCGGCAGCGAGACTGGGTCGGTGCGCTCTCGTCTCGTCATCGGACTCCTCGTCGTCCTCGCCTGCACCGTGCCGCTCACGGCGTGCTCGGCCGCGGAGGGCCTGGCTCGGAACGCACTGGGGTCGTCTGGCGGATGGAGCGGCACCGAGACGGCGGTTTGCCCGAGCTCGGAGGCGCCGGCGCCGGACGCAGCGAATGCGACACCGGACCCGACCCCGGCGCCGACGCTCGACCCCGCCGTCGCGAGCCAGGTGCGCACCGCCCTCCGACAGGTCCGTGCGCTCCCGGCCGTCGCCGAGGCGACGCAGACGACCACGAACACCCCCAGTTCCGCCCCGGACCCGACCTGCTCGACCCGGTGGGTCACGTCGAACCACTTCGCGTCGCGGTTCACGGTCACGATGGACCCCGACGCGACCCCGGCTCAGGCCGGAGCCGTCCCGACGACGATGGCCACCGAACTGGCGTGGACCGGCGTCTCCCTGACGCTGACCGTGCCGGCGGACGAGGGGCACATCGCCAGCACCGTCCACTACGACGGCACGTTCGACCAGCAGATCCCGCTCTCGACGTCCACTGCGGTGGCGCAGGGACTGGCGACCCTCGCCACGACCCCGCACGTGACCGGGCTCGAGGCCTCGATCCCGTACACGATGCGCGTCGACTACGGCTCGCTCGTCATCGGCGTGGACTCGGAGGACCAGGGCGTCCTCGACCGCGTCCGCGCCGTGGTCGACACGACGGCCTTTGCGGACGCGACCCTGCACGGTTCGTTCGGCAACGGCGCGAAACCATGACCCGCCGCCCGCCATACTGAACCGATGACCCGCGCGCTGCTCCTCGTCGACATCCAGCTGGACTACTTCCCGGGCGGGGCCTTCCCCCTCGTCGAACCCGAGGCCGCTGCCGCCGCGGCCCGCACCGTGCTCGACTCCTTCCGCGCCGCCGGCGACCTCGTGGTGCACGTCTTCCACGTGTCCACCGACCCCGACGCCACGTTCTTCGTGCCGGGCACGCCGGGCCTCGACTTCCACCCGTCGGTCGCGCCCGTCGACGGCGAGCCGGTCCTCGAGAAGCACGAGCCGAACAGCTTCATCGGCACCGGCCTGCAGGAACTGCTGACCGACGCCGGAGTCGACGAGGTCACGATCGTCGGGATGATGAGCAGCATGTGCATCGACTCGACGACCCGGGCCGCGCACGAACTCGGCTTCACCGCGACGGTCGTCGCCGACGCGTGCGCCGCGCCGGACCTGACCTCCGGGGGCGTCACCGTCCCGGGCGCGAGCGTCCACGCCGCCTTCATGGCGGCGCTCGACGGCAGCTTCGCGACCGTCACGACGAGCGACGCGCTGAGCCGCTGACGTCCGCAGGGCGCGTTCGGGGCACTGAGACCAGGGCGAAGCGGACGGGAGGCCCGTGGCGGCCCCGCCCCGCGCCTCCCGTCCGCCAGCCGGCTCAGTTGATGATCTCGCCGCGCTCGTCCGCGCGCAGTGCGGCCACGCGCTCGTGCCAGAGGCGCAGCGCGTCGGGCGTGAGTCGGGGCCAGTCGGTGACCTCGCGGACGATCCGCACCGGTTCAGTGCTGCGGTAGGACCGGGTCGGGTTGCCGGGGAACTTCTTGTCGGTGACGTTGGGGTCGTCCTCGTACGGACCGGTCGGCGCGACCTCGTAGACCCGCGGTTCGGCGTCACCGGCGGCGAGCTCGGCCGCGAGCCCGGCGCCGTCGGAGACCGCCGTGAAGTAGACGTGGTTCATGACCACCTCGGGGCGGTAGTTCGACCGGAAGCCCGCGGTGAGCACGTCGCCCGGCTCGAGGTCGGCCTTGGTGCCGTGGAAGAACGGTCCGTCGTCCTGTGCCTGCTTCACGGCGACAGGCTACGCCGAGCACCCCGCGCACCTGACATATCCCCCTTCCGACGGACGCGCCGCCGGACACCGCTGCAATAGCGTGGCCGCCGTGATCGAAGTCAGCCACCTCACCAAACAGTACGGTCCGAAGACCGCCGTGGACGACGTCTCGTTCGTCGTCCGACCCGGCAGTGTGACCGGCTTCCTGGGGCCGAACGGCGCCGGGAAGTCCACCACGATGCGCATGATCATGGGCCTCGACCGGCCCACCGCGGGGAGCGCGACGGTGAACGGCCAGCCGTACACGACGTTCCGCGACCCGCTCCGGCAGGTCGGTGCGTTGCTCGAGGCGAAGGCGGTCCACTCGGGCCGCAGCGCCTACAACCACCTCCTCTCGCTCGCGGCGACCCACGGCATCCCGAAGGCCCGCGTGCACGAGGTCATCGACATGACCGGCCTCGAGTCGGTCGCGAAGAAGCGCGTCGGTGGGTTCTCGCTCGGCATGGGGCAGCGCCTGGGAATCGCTGCCGCACTGCTCGGCGACCCGAAGACCCTGATCCTCGACGAGCCCGTCAACGGTCTCGACCCCGACGGCGTGCTGTGGGTCAGGCAGCTCGCCCGACGCATGGCCGCCGACGGTCGCACCGTGTTCCTGTCCAGCCACCTGATGAGCGAGATGGCGCAGACCGCCGACCGCGTGGTCGTGCTCGGCCGCGGCAAGGTCCTCGCCGACGCCCCGATCGCCGAGTTCGTCGCCGGCGGGGGAGTCGCTCCCGGCGCCGCGGGCGGTGGCAGCCGGGTCATCGTCCGGACGCCGTCGCCCGAGCAGCTGTTCCAAGCCATCGGCCCGAACGCGACCGTCACCCCGCGCGAGGACGGCACCTTCCTGGTCGTCGGTCCCGACGCACCGACGGTCGGCAACATCGCCGCCCAGGCCGGCGTCGCACTGCACGAACTCACCCCGACCGGCGCGAGCCTTGAGGAGGCCTACATGGCCCTCACCCGCGACGACGTCGAGTACCGATCGGAGGGCACCCGATGAGCGCCACCACCCCGCCCGTCACCCGGACACACTCGGCTTCCGTGCCGGACTCGCTCCGCCTGTCGTTCCCGCACCTGGTCCGCAGCGAGTGGATCAAGCTCCGCAGCATCCGGTCGACGATCTGGTGCTTCGCGATCCTGGCCGTGTTGACGATCGGCATGGCCGGGCTGCTCGGCGCCTTCGTCGACCTGCCCGCGAACTCCCCGCAGGACGTCGCGAACGGCAGCTTCGTGAGCATCAACACCACGGGCGTCTCGCTCAGTGCGCTCGTCGTCGGTGTGCTCGGCGTGCTCATCATCACCGGCGAGTACGGCACCGGTCAGGTCCGCTCGACCTTCACCGCTGACCCCCGTCGCACGGGCGTGATCCTCGCGAAGGCGACCGTCCTCGCGCTGACGACCTTCGTCGTGAGCGTGGTGTCGACCTGGATCGGCGTGGTGCTGTCGGCGCTGCTCCTGGCCTCCGACGGCACGAGCCCGCAGATCGGCGACCCGTCGGTGTTCATGCCGATCCTCGGCTCGTCGGTGTACGTGACGCTCCTCGCGCTGCTCGCCTACGGCATCGGGCTGTTCGTCCGGTCCAGCGCCGGTGGCATCGCGATCACGCTCGGCATCCTGCTCGTGTTGCCGGTGATCCTGTCGCTCGTGTCCGGGCTGCTGAACGCCGAGTGGATCGGCGACGTGTTCAAGTTCCTGCCCGACCAGGCCGGCAGCCAGCTGTTCGCGTACCCGTACACCGGTGCGGACGCGGGACCGACGAGCGGCGTGGTCCTGAACGGCTGGGGCGGCTTCGGTGTCCTGGCGGCCGAGGTGCTCGTCGTGGGTGCACTCGCGCTGACGGTCGCACGTCGACGCGACGTCTGACCCGACCGACTGCGCACGCGTTCTGCGACGTCCCACCTGTCGATCGACAGGTGGGACGTCGCACGTTGCACACGCATCGACTGCCCGTGCGACGAATGGCCCCGCGGCGTCGCTAGGCTCACGGCGTGCGACACCTCCCCGCCCTGGTCCTGCCGGCGCTCGCCGTCGTGGCCCTGCTCGCCGGCTGCACCTCGGCGCCGCCCGTCGACGAGCAAGCGCTCGCCAAGTGGAAGACGCAGCAGGAGGCGAGGACCGAGACCGAGGACGCGGTCCTCGGCGTGCTGAGCGCCGACACGACCCCCGGCGACGAGGACCCCGCCCATCTCGAGCCCGGCGTCCGCGTGCAGTTCCCGGACTCCCGGACGATCGACCACCTCGAGTTCTCCTGCTACGGCAACGGGCACATGCGTGGCATCGTGCGGACGGTGCTGCCGGGCGGATCGCAGAGCATCGAACTCGATCCGATGGACTGCCGCGACAGCCCGCACCAGATCGAACTGTCATCGAGCAAGGACGTCGACAGCGTCGCGTTCAACGACTTCGACAGCGACCGGCCGAGCGCCTGGCGACTCGTCATCTTCGGTCCAGGGCCCTCGGGGGAGTGACTACCGCAGCACCTGGTAGCGGTGCAGCGTGACCCCGTTGTGGTACTCCCGCTGCTCGAGCAGGTCCAGCAGCACCGGCGGTCGCACGCCCGTCGCCGGCGGGTCGAACAGCGGCCGACCGGCGCCGAGCACCGCGGGGTGCGTGTAGAGCAACAGCTCGTCGAGCAGCCCCGCGTCGAGCAACTGCGTCGCGAGGTTCGGGCCGCCGACCCCGATGTCACCCTCGGACTCCTCGCGCAGGACGGCGAGCTGCGCGATCGCGTCGTCGCCCCCGATGATCCGGGTGTTGTGGTCGGCGCTGGTCCGGGTGCGCGAGACCAGGACCTTCGGCTGGTCGGTCCAGACCTCGCCGTACTCGCGCATGAACGCCCGCATCGACTCGTCGGTGCGGGCGTCCGGCCAGAACGGGTCCATCATGTCACGGACGACCCGCCCCTCGACGGACAGGGTCATCGCCGCGGCGCGGGCGTTGAACTCGCGGTGCAGCGGCTCGTCGATCCGCATCCACTCGGGTCCCTCGACGTCGCCGAGTTCGCCCTCGTCGCGCTCGACGAAGCCGTCGATCGACACGTTCATCCAGTACACGAACCTCGCGGGCATCGCTGACTCCTTCGTCGCGCGGAACCGGGCGGAACCGGCCCGGTCCGCTGCCCGCGAGCGTACGCTCGCGCACGCAGCCCTTCCTCGACGATGAGAGCAGGACCCCGTGCGCCGAACAGTCGCAACCATCCTCGCCGTCGCGACGCTCACGGCGGTCGCGGCCACGGGCCTCCCGGTCGGCCCCGCCGCAGCGTCCACGCCCGTCGCGGACCGGACCACCGGACACAGCGGTTCGGGACACGGCGCGGCTGCGCCGACCCACCGGAACCCGGTCGCGCTCAGCCTGCCCGACGGCGAGACGGCGGCGAGCTGCGCCGACCCGACCGCGATCCGCGGCGTCGGGCGCGACCGCAACTGGTACCTGTACTGCACGACCGACGCGTTGACGGCGACGGAGCAGAACGCCGACGGGTCGCTCGTGCAGCACGGTGTGCCGACCTACCGGTCGACCGACCTGACGCACTGGACGTACGTGAACGACGCGTTCCCGACGCGACCGGCGTGGGTGGGGTCCGCCAACGGGATCTGGGCGCCGGACGTCGTGTACCGCGCGGGCGACCGCGGTCGCGCGGGCACCTGGTACCTGTACTACGCCGCGTCCGACACGCCCTCGGCATCGGCACCGACCGGCGGGGGATCCGCGGTCGGCGTCGCGACGAGCTCGAGTCCGACCGGTCCGTGGACGGACTCCGGCGGCCCGGCCGTGGCACCGCAGACCGCCGCGAACGGCGCCGGGGCGCGCTGGGCGTTCGACCCCGAGGTCATCACCGACAAGGGCACCACGTACCTGTACTTCGGCAGCTACTTCGGCGGCGTCAACGTCCGCACGCTCAGCGCCGACGGTCTCCGCTCCGACCCCGCGAGCGAACGGCAGATCGCGATCGACAACCGGTACGAGGGCGCGTACTTGATGCGCCACGACGGCTGGTGGTACTTCACGGGCTCCGCCACGAACTGCTGCAACGGCGCCCTGACCGGGTACGGCGTCTTCGTCGCCCGGTCGCGCAGCCCCCTCGGACCCTTCACCGACCAGGACGGGGTGGCGATCACGAGCACCCGGGTCGGCGGGACACCCCTCCTCGCGCAGAACGGCAACCGCTGGGTCGGCACCGGGCACAACACGGTGGTCACCGACCTCGCCGGCCAGGACTGGATCATCTACCACGCGGTCGACCGTGGCGACCCGTACTACGCCGGGCAGCCGACGTACACGAAGCGGCCGGCGCTCATCGACCCGCTCGACTGGCGGAACGGCTGGCCCGTCGTGCGGGGCGGAGCGGGGCCGTCCGACACGGTGCAGCCGGGGCCGGTCGCACAGCCGGGGCAACGTGCGACCTACCGGGCGACCACCGCTCCGGTCGACGTTCCCGGACGGACCATCCGCGCGTTGTCGACCTCGTTCGACGGGACCACGCTCCCCACGTCGCTCCGCTGGACCCGCGAACCCGACCGCTCGACCTGGACCGTCGGCGGCGGCGCGTTCCGCTGGCAGACACAGGACGCCGACATCCACCCGCCGGCGACGCCACTCGCCTCGGTCCTGTCCGAACCGGCGCCGCGAGGCGACTACGTGCTGCAGACCACCGTCGCGGTGGACACCCCCGCCACCGGCGACGGCGTGAACTACGTGCAGGGCGGACTGATCGTGTGGGGCGACGACGGGAACTACGTCCGGCTGACGTCGAACTCGATCTTCAACACCCGGCAGACGGAGTTCGGCAAGCAGGTGTCCGGGCAACCGGCTGGGGCGCCGAGCTACGGCAACACGGTCGTCGGACCGGTCGGGGACACCACCACGCTCCGGATCGTGCACCGGGTCGTCGGCGGGGAGCACCGGTACACGGCGTCGACGAGCGTCGACGGGCGGCACTTCGTCCGGGGCGGGACCTGGACGGCGGACCTCGGGAGCGCCCCGAGGATCGGGCTCATCTCGCTCGGCGGTGCCGGGTTCACGAGCACGTTCGAGGACCTGCGGGTGAGCACGGTGGCGACGCACCGGCAGTGACGGACGCGTGGTCGCGTGCGCAACGCGGGTGCGGCTCGAGTGGGTGACCGGAGAAGCACGGGAGGCACGGTGCCAGCTGGCACCGTGCCTCCCGTCGTTCCGTCCTCGCCGCTCAGGCGACAGTCTTGTTCAGCGACAGTCCTGCTCAGCGCACCTGCGGCTCGTCGATCGCCCAGTACCAGTCGTTGTCGGCGTTCGTGAGCGCCCACTGGACGCGGACCTGCTTCGCACCGGACGGCACCGTGACGGGGACCGACGCGACCTGCGCGATCTGGTCGGTCGTGTACGACGCGACCTGCCGGAACGCGCCGCCGTCGAAGGAGACGAGGACGGTGGCCTGCTGCGTGCCCTCCTGGCGGTAGTGGTTGCCGAACGACACGGTCGCGCTGGCCTTGCCGGCGACCGAGTACGGCTGCGAGGTGATGCGGCTCGAGAACGTGCCGGTGTGGGTCTTGTCGGCCCACTCGTCGGAGTCGGCGACGGCGAAGACACCGCGTTCGCGGACGTTGGCCTCGCGGGTCTGGTCGCGCTGTGACTGCGTCCAGAAGTCGTCGTCGGTCAGGGTCCAGCCGGCCCACTCGGTGACGCCACCGGTGCCCATGCCCGTGTTGTCGACGCTCCAGCCGGTCGGCATGCTCTTCGTCCAGCCGAGCGTCGAGGCCGGGATCCCGGACTCGTCGACGCGGGGCTTCAGCGCGCCGACCATCGTGTCGAACGGGTCGGTCGACGCGGTCGCGAGGGGGCGGCCGTCGAGCTCGGCGGGGCGGGCGACGCCGAAGGTGGCGAGGACGTCGGCGGCGATGTCGACGTTCTTCGGGCGGATCGCCGGGGTCTGCTTCGTGATGCCGGGGCCGGTCTTGATGATGAACGCCGAGCGCTCGGCCGGGGTGCTGCCGCTGTGGCCGCCGGCGTCGGTGTGCCCGTGGTCGGCGGTCACGATGAACGACCACTGCTCCGACCAGTACGTCGAGCGGGCCTGCACCGCTGCCTGCAGCCGCCCGACGTACCCGTCGACCTCGCTGATGGCGTCGAGGTACTGCTGCGACGCGGCACCGTACGAGTGGCCGGCGTGGTCGACGTCGTCGAAGTGCACGAACGAGGCGTTCGGGCCGGTCGACCGGAGGGTCGACACGGCGTCGGCGGCCGCGTCGGCGTCGCTCGTGGCGGCGTACCGCTTGTCCACCGTACCGATGAGCGGCGTGCCGACCGAACCGTCGACGATCGGGTTCCAGCTGGCATCGGCGTACGTGGTGAGGGCGCTGTTCGCACGTTCGAGCCGGGTCAGGAAGTCGGGGTACTCCGTGATGTCGCTCGTGGTGCCCCACGTGTTGCTGAGCACCTTGTGCTTGTCCGGCCAGACGCCGGTCAGGTTCGTCGCCCAGCCGGGGCCGGACAGTGTCTGCGCCATCGGGGCGGCGTACAGCCAGGTCTTCGACGAGTACCCGGACGCGATCATCGCGTCGAGGTTGGGGGCGTCCGCCGCGGCGATGCGGTCGAACAACGCGCCGTCGATGCCGATGACGACGACGTGGTTGCTGTTGGCCGCGGCAGCGGCGGCCGAGGTCGCTGCGGTGGCGGCGGGTGCTGCGGCGATGCCGGTGGCGAGGCCGCTCGCCGCCAGTGCGATCGCGGTCGCGGCGATGGGGATGGTCCTGGGGATGCGCACGGTCGAGGCCCTTCTCGAGGTCGGTGGAGTGGCCAGCCCATCGGCGCAGCGTGGCCTTGGGCGTGCGACCCGGGAGCGTGGGGACGAACGCGTGGTGAACCGCAGACGCACCTGTCCGGACAGGCTGGAACGTCGTTCGCCGCCCGTGCTACGGTCCTGTCGACAGCGCCTAGGGTTCCGGGACTCCCGTCCGACTGGTCCGAGCGGCGCCACGGCTCGCCACCGAACGCGGACCGTCATCTGAACGGACAAAAGCCTGGAGGACCTCGCTCGTCGCGCCGCGCGTCGAGCGGAAGGTCCTGCCCGTGACTCCGTTCGCCGTCCTCCTCGTCCTCTCCGCCGCCGTCGCGCACGCCGCCTGGAACGTCATCGCCCACGGCGTGAGCCGGATCGGGCTGCCGTTCCTGTGGCTCGGCGCCGTGTCGAGCGTCGTCGTGTGGATCGGGGTGGTGCCGTTCACCGGCGGACTCGGCACGGGGAGCCTGTCCGGCTTCCTGGTCGGCATCGTCGTGTCCGGGCTGCTGCACGTGGCGTACATGCTCGTGCTGCAGCGCGGGTACCGGGTCGGGCAGCTGTCCACGGTGTACGCGACCGCACGGGGGACCGGTCCGACGATCAGCGTCGTCCTCGCGATCACCCTCCTCGGGGAGCGACCGTCGTGGTGGGCGTTGGCGGGCGGCCTGCTGGTGCTCGTCGGGGTCGTGGCGGTCGGGCTCGCGGACCGCGGGACGGCGACCGCACCCCGCGCCCTGCCGCGCCGTCGGCTCGACCCCGGCATCGTCGCCGGGCTGCTCACCGGTGTGGCCATCGCTGCGTACACGATCTGGGACGCGCACCTGGTGCGCGGCGGTGTCGCACCGGTCGCCTTCATGGTGGGCTGCACGGCGGTCGAGATCGTGCTGTTCGGCGCAGCCCTCGGCCCGCGTCGGCGCGAGGTCCTGCCGGTCCTCCGTGCGCACTGGGGCCGGGTGCTGGCGTTCGGGGTGCTCTCGCCGCTGTCGTACATCCTGGTGCTCGTCGCGATCACGATCGCACCGGTCGCGCTCGTGGCCCCGATGCGCGAGGTCAGCGTGGTGCTCGTGAGCGTGTTCGGCGTCGTGGTGCTGCGCGAGGGGCGGGCCGGGACACGGATCGCGGCGTCGGTCGTCGTGCTCGCCGGGATCGCCCTGCTGGCGGTCTGAGGGCGGACCGTCCCGCGCCGGCAGGGGAGACCTGTCCGGACAGGTGCCTGTCGTGTTCACCTGCCGGTCACCCTCGGTGCACCGGTTGGGCACGGCGCGCAACCTGTCGGATGCCACAGTTGCGGCGTCCCGAGCGGACGGCGGACCCCGCCCCGCTGCGGATCCTCGCCCCGCCGCCCGAAAGGTCATCATGCCCATCACCGCCCTCAAGCCGCTGGCCGCCCTGGCCGGCGCCCTCGTGCTCGCCGCGACGCTCAGCTCCTGCTCGGCGGGTTCCACGGCCGCCGCCGGCAGCGACGAGACGTCGACCGCGACGAAGTACGCCGCGGACGAGAACACGATCGTGTTCGGCGTCGTGCCCGACTCGGTGGACACCGAGACCAACTACCAGCCGCTGATGGACTACATCGCGAAGGAGTCCGGCAAGAAGGTCGAGTACCACGAGTCGACCGACTACGCCGCGCTCATCGAGGCGTCGGTCGCCGGCAAGATCGACGTCGCGTCGTTCTCCGGCTTCACCTACGTGACGGCGAAGAACAACGGCGCGAAGATCACGCCCGTGTCGTCGATCATCACGGCCGAGGGGCAGAAGCCCGGCTACTACTCCGAGGCGATCGTGCCGAAGGGCAGTGACATCACCTCGCTCGACGGGTTCAAGGGCAAGAAGGTCTGCTTCGTCGACCCGTCCTCGACCTCCGGCTACCTGTTCCCGAGCTACAACCTGCTGAAGGCCGACATCGACCCCACCAAGGACGTCACCCCGGTCTTCGCCGGCAAGCACGACGTCAGCGTCCAGAAGGTCGCGGCCGGCACCGAGTGCGAGGCCGGCTTCGCCGAGGACAGCGAGGTCGAGAAGAACAAGGACGTCACGGTCATCGCGAAGACCATGGTGCCCGGCGCCCCGATCGTCGTCTCCGACACCCTGCCGCAGGCCGAGAAGGACACCCTGACGAAGGCGCTCGCCGACGTCACGATCGACGACATCATCGCCGCCGGCGTGACGAGTGCCGACAGCCCCGGCTTCCGCAGCGTGTTCTACGGCACGAAGCCGGTCGACGACGGGTACTACGACCTGATCCGCGACATCTGCAAGACCACGAAGTCGACCACCTGCCAGGCCTGACCCCGGCACCCCCGGAGCCCGGACAGCGCGAGGAGAAGCACGCATGACGCACGACGACCCCGCGGTGGAGATCACCGCCCTCACGAAGCGCTTCGGTGACACGACCGCGCTCCGGGACGTGTCCCTGACCGTCCGACCGGGCGAGGTCGTCGTCCTCCTCGGGCTGTCCGGGTCCGGCAAGTCCACGCTGCTCCGGCACGTGGACGCCCTCGAACTGCCCACCTCCGGCACCGTCCGGGTCGGTGGGACGGCCGTGCACGACCTGTCCGGCCGGAGACTCCGCGAGCTGCGCCGACAGGTCGGGTTCGTGTTCCAGCAGTTCGAGCTCGTGCCCGCGCTGACCGTGCTCGAGAACGTCCTGACCGGGGCGCTCGCCACCCTGCGCGGCCCGCGGCTCGGGCTGTGGTCCTACCCCCGTCGGCTGCGGCACCGAGCGCTCGTGCACCTGGACCGCGTCGGGCTGCTCGATCGTGCCTACCAGCGGGCTGACACCCTGTCGGGCGGGCAGCAGCAGCGCGTCGCGATCGCCCGGGCGCTCATGCAGGACCCGTCGGTCCTGCTCGCCGACGAGCCCGTCGCGTCGCTCGACCCGGAGTCGAGCGGCCAGGTGATGGGGCTCATCCGCGAGATCGCCGCCGAGCGGGGCCTGACGGTCCTGTGCAGCCTGCACCAGGTCGACCTCGCACTGTCCTGGGCCGACCGGATCATCGGACTCCGGCACGGCGAGGTCGTCCTCGACACCCGCACCGAGGGGCTCGGCAAGGCGCAGGTCATGGAGATCTACGGCCAGGTCGCGACGTCGACCGACGAGTTCGCGGCCGTCGAGGCGCTGCACGACACCCTGGACGCCACGAGCGGGCTACCGGCGTGACCGCCGTCACCGAGCGGCCCGTCGTCCGCACCCACCGTTCGCCCGAGCAGGCCGTCGCCGCAGCACCGCGCCGACGCGTCTCGCCCGAGCGCGTCGCCGCCGGCCTGACACTCGTCGCCCTGGCCGTGCTGGCGTGCGTCGCCCTGGCCCGGATCGACATCTCGGTGCCGAACATGATCGCGTCGTGGTCGAACGCGGAGCACTTCTTCCAGCGCGTCGGCACGGTCCGGTTCCCGGAAGCCGCGACGCTGTTGCAGCAGACCGCGCTCACCGTGGGGCTCGTGCTGCTCGGCACCCTGCTCGCCGCGGTGCTGAGCGTCCCCGTCGCCTACCTCGCGGCGGGCAACACCAGCCCGGGCCGCGGGTGGATCGCCGCCGCGCGGTTCGTGAGCGTCCTGACCCGCGCGATCCCGGACGTCGTCCTCGCGATGGTGTTCGTGCTGATGTTCACGATCGGCCCGCTGCCCGGCATCCTCGCCATCGGCATCCACTCGATCGGCATGATCTCGAAGCTCTTCGCCGACACCATCGAGCAGATCGACGAAGGGCCCCGCACCGCGATCCGCGCCACCGGGGGCAACCGCCTGCAGCAGTTCACGGCCGGCGTGCTGCCGCAGGTGCTGCCGTCGTGGGTCGCGACGATCCTGCACCGCAACGACATCAACCTGCGGGGCTCGGTGATCCTCGGGTACGTCGGCATCGTCGGCCTGGGCCGCGAGATGTCGTTCGCGTTCAAGTCCCTCGACTACTCGCTCGGCATCGGGTACGCGATCGTCATCTTCGCGCTCTGCGTGCTCATGGAGATCGTGTCGAGCTCGGTCCGGGCCGCCATGCTCGGCGTCGCTCCGGCCGGCCGGGGGATCGGCGCGAGCGCCATCCGTGCGGGCATGCGCCGCCGGCAGGCCAGCGGCGAGCGGCGCCAGCGCAACAGCGCCACGGCCGAGCCCCGCGCCGCCGCCGCCGCACGCTTCGCCACCCCCGACGACGCCCTCCGCCGCCCGTGGACCGCCGCGCGCGTCCGCACCACCGTGTGGTCCTGGGCCGCGGTCCTGGTCGTCATCGGCAGCGTCGTGGTGTGCGACATCGCCTGGGGCGACCTCGCCACCGTGTGGGGGAAGATCCCGCCGGTCGCCGCCCAGTTCTGGCCGCCGTCCTTCGGCAGCTACGGCGCCGGCGTGATGTTCTCCGCGATGTTCGACACCGTCGCCATCGCACTCGCGGCCACCCTGCTCGCGCTCGTGTTCTCGATGGTGATCGGCTCGTTCGCGGCCCGCAACGTCGCACCGACCCGCGGCGTCCGGACCGGCGCCCGGTTCCTGCTCGTCGTCGTGCGCGGCATCCCGGAGACGATCCTGGCGGTGGTGCTCATCGTCATCACCGGCCTCGGCGCCCAGGCCGGCACCCTCGCACTCGCGTTCGGCGGCGTCGGCCTGCTCGGCAAGCTCGTCGCCGACTCGCTGGAAGAGGTCCAGCCCGGCCCGGAGCGCGCCCTCACCGCCACCGGCGCGACCCGGTTCCAGCGGTACGCCGGCGCGACGGTGCCCCAGGGCATCCGGGCGATGATCGGTCACACGTTCTACCTCGTCGACACCAACATCCGCGCGGCGACCATCCTCGGCATCGTCGGTGGTGGTGGGATCGGGTACTACCTGCTCAACGCCGCGCAGGGCTCGAACTACGCCTCGGTCACCGGGATCGTGCTGATGATCCTGGTCACGGTGCTCGTGGTCGAGGGCATCGCCATGTGGATGCGGAGGGTCTTCCGGTGAGTACGACGACAACGACGGTCACGACGGCCGGCACCGAGCGGGTCGACGTCCTCGTCGTCGGCGCCGGCATCGTCGGCCTCGGCGTCGCCTACGAGGCGACGCTCCGCGGCGCACGGGTCGCCGTCGTCGACCGCGCCGCCGGCGTCGTCGGTGCGAGCGTCCGCAACTTCGGGCACGCCTGCATCACCCCGCAGACGGGCGAGGCCGCCGGGTACGCCCAGGAGGCCCGCCACCGGTGGCTCACGCTGGCTCCGCTCGCCGGGTTCACGGCTCGAGAGCGCGGGGCGCACGTCGTCGCGCGCCGTCCGGAAGAGCTCGCGGTGCTCGAGGAGTACCGCGCCACGGGCGCGGACGTCCGCCTGCTCGACGGGTCCGCGATCGCGGCCGCCGTGCCGGTCGACCACGCCACGGCCAGCGGGGGAGCGCACCTCGCGCAGGACCTGCAGGTCGACCCCCGGGAGGCCGCACCCGCCATCGCCGCCTGGCTCGCCACCCAGGGGGTCCGGTTCCACTGGCGCACCGCTGCGCTCGGGATCGAGACCGGTGCGGTCCGCACGGCGCGCGGCACCATCGAGGCCGACCGCATCGTCGTCTGCACGAACCACGACGTCGACCAGCTGTTCCCGGCCCTCGCCGAGGCGGCCGGGGTCGTCCGGTGTCGGCTCCACATGCTCCGCGCTGCGATCCCGCTGGCCTTCCCGCTCGCGACGCCGCTGCTCACCGGGTGGTCGCTGCTCCGGTACTCCGGGTTCGCGGCGATGCCGAGTGCCGAGGCACTCCGGTCCGCCCTGGCGGCGTCGCTGCCCGACGGCATCCGCTGGGACCTCAACCAGATGTACACGTCGCCGCCGGACGGCAGCGTCATCGTCGGGGACACCCACGAGCGTGAGGTCGACGCTCCACCGTTCCAGGACGAGGACGGCTTCCGGCTGCTCGTCGCCGAGACCGAGCGGCTGTTCGGTGCGCCGCTCCGGGTGCTCGACCGGTGGCAGGGCGTCTACGCGTCCTCACCCCGGCAGGAGTTCCTCGTCGAGCACCCGCTGCCGGGCGTCGACGTCGTGACCGTCACCACGGGGATCGGCATGACCACCGGACTCGGCCTGGCACCGTCGGTCCTCGACGCCGTGCCCGGGCAGCACCAGGATCAGGTGCGCGCCAGCACCCGCTGACCGGCGACCCACACCCCGACGACACGCTCGCCACGGACCGCGACGAGGTCCGCACGGTGTCCGGGTGTCAGGGAGCCGCGGTCGTCGAGACCGGTGTGCCGCGCCGGTGCCGCGGTGACGGTGCGGACGAGGTCGTCGAAGGGCGCGACCCCGGCGGCCGCAGCGGCACGCAGCCCGGGGAGCAGCGAGCCGAGGTGGTAGTCGGACGTGACGACGTCGGCGTGCCCGGCGACGAGTGCCGACCGGGCCGAGGGTCCGGACCCGTGCGAGCCACCGCGCCACAGGTTCGGCGCACCGACCACGACGCCGAGCCCTGCCGTGGTGGCCGTCTGCGCCGCGTCCGTCGTCACCGGGAACTCCGAGATGCCGGCGCCCAGGCGCGCCGCGGTCTGCACGGCCTCGACCGAGTCGTCGTCGTGCGCGGCGAGCACGACACCGGCTGCGCGAGCGACCGCGGCGATGCGCTCGCGGCGGCCCGGGACCCCGGCGGCTCCGCGGCGGAACCGGTCGAGGCGTGCGTCGAGTTCGTCGTCGCCGAGTCGGTCCAGCGCCCGGTAGGCGCGACGCCACCCTGCCTCGTCCGGGTACTGCCCGCGGCCCGGCGTGTGGTCCATGTACGAGACGAGTCCGACGCGCGCCGGGGCACCGGCGACGAGCCGCTCGAGCGCGTCCACGGTGCCGTCGTCCGTCACGTCGACGCGCAGGTGCACGCGGACGTCGATCGGCAGCGGCGTGGTCGCGAGGGCGTCGAGCACGGCGGCCGCGTGCTCCGCGCTCCGGGTCGGCACGGTGTCGGGCTCGATCGAGCAGCACAGGAACGCCGTGGTCACGCCGGCGAGCAGCGCGTCCGCCGCGAAGGCGTCGAGGGCGTGCGGCAGCGGGACGCCGACGCCGGGGCGCGGCTGCTCGAACCGGGCGAGGGAGTCGGCGTGCACGTCGACGAACCCGGGCAGCAGTCCGACGTCGCCGAGGTCGACCACGTCGTCGTCGGACTGCGATGCGACGACGACACCGTCCCGTACGTGCAGGACGGTGTCGTCGGTGCCCGCGCCGAGATGGACTCGGGCGGCGCGGTACGTCGTCATCCGACCAGCATGCTGGACGGCACGACCGCGCGGCGCAGGTACCCGGCCGACGGCGGGGTCACGACGGCGTGGTCGACACCTTCGAGTCCGACGGCGGGTTCGACGAGGTCGGCGAACGGGAGGTCGGTCGACGCCAGGAAGTCCACCGCGGTGGCGAGGTGCCGGGGTGCGTAGTTGTGCACGCCGACGATCCGGAGCAGCCCCCGCACGATGCGCTCGGGGTCGAGCGACACCGGGCGACTCGACGACACCGCGCCGACGAGGACGGCCGTGCCGCCGACGTCCAGGGCGTCCACCGCGGTCTCGACGGCGTCCGGGTAGCCGGACAGCTCGATCGCGACGTCGACGGCACCCACCGGCTCGCCCGGCGACACCGCAGCATCCGCGCCGAAGCACACGGCCAGGGCACGTCGCCGGGCATTGGGGTCCGAGACGACGACGGTGGCCCCGGCGGCGACGGCCATCGCGACCGCCGTGACCCCGAGCATGCCCGCACCCGTCACGAGGACCCGAGCCCCGGCGAGCGGCCGGTCCACCGCGTCCAGTGCAGCGGCGACGGTGGCCGTGGCGCACGCGGCCGGGGCGGCGACCACGGCCGGCAGGTGCTCGGGCACGACGGCGATCGCGGTGCCGGGCAACAGGACGCAGTGCGTCGCGAACCCGCCGTTGAGGAGCCAGTCGGCGGTCGACGCCTCGTGACCGTACTTCCGCAGGGACCGGCACTTCTGCGGCAGCCCGGCACGGCACCGGTCGCACGTGCCGCACGACGCCGCGACCGACCAGACGATCCGGTCACCGAGGGCGACGGGGACGCCGGCGACGGTGGTCGGCACCGACCCCGGGGCGATCGCGACGACGTGGCCGACCTGCTCGTGCCCGAGGACGCTCGGCGCTGGTCCGGCGCGGTGCCCGAGGGCCGTGTGCAGATCGCTGCCGCACACCGTCGCCGCCTCGATCGCGACCAGGACGGACCCGTCGGGCATCGGAAGCGCACCGGCGTGCTCCTCGACCGTGACCGGGTGCCCGATGCCGTGCCAGAGCGCGTACCGGGCGTCGACGTCGGTCACCGCGCCACGGCGCTGAACTCGTCGGCGCGCGGCTCGTCGGCGTGCGGGACGTCGGTCCCGAGCGCGGCCGCGTCGAGTCCGGCGAGCAGTGCGGGCAGGTCGGCGACGGAGTCGAGCACGTGCGTGTGCGGCGCGGTGGCGAAGTCGGCGTCCTGGTGGGTCCCGGTCCGGACACCGGCGACGACCGACGCCCCGGCACGGGTGCCCGTCAGCAGATCGGCCACGGTGTCACCGACGACGGCGACCTGGCGCACGTCGTCGGTCTGCGTGCGCAGCACGGCGGTCAGGACCATGTCCGGGAACGGACGGCCACGACCGGCGTCGGCCGGCGACAGCGCGAGGTCGACCCGGTCCTGCCAGCCGAGCGCGTCGAGGACGGCGTCGCGGGTCACTGGGCTGAACCCCGTCGTCAACGCGACCTTCGTGCCGGACGCGCGCAGGGCCTCCAGGACGTCCACCGCACCGTCGACGGGCCGGACGCCGCGCCCCACCGTCGCCGCGTAGGCGCGCTCGAAAGCGGCGTTCGCCGCCTCGGCACGCACCGTGTCACCGTCGAACAGGGCCGTGAACACGGCGATCTTCGACTGCCCCATGGTGTCGAGCGCGTACTGCACGGCGTGGTCGTGCGCGGCCGTGCCGGGCTCGAGGCCGACGTCGGTGAGGGCGGTGCGGAAGGCATCGACGACGACACCGCCGTCGTGCACGGTGGTCCCTGCCATGTCGAGGCAGACGAGCGAGATCATGGGGCTCCTGTGGTCCGGTCACCCGCGGGTGCGGGCTGTCTCCCGCGAGAGCGGGGCTGCCCACAGCGTCCGAGGAACCGATGACCACCATCCGGTCCGCAGGTGTCCGGCAGGTGAACAGCGCCGGGAGCCTGCAACGCTCCTGTCCGGACAGGTGTGCGACGGGCCCGCCACCTCGGTTACAGTCCGCAGCGTGCCGGAAACGCGTTACCTCGAGATCGCGGCGGAGCTCGAAGCCGAGCTCGCCGACACCGTCGTCGGCACCCGGGTCGCCAGCGAGGCCGAACTCGCCGCACGCTTCGGCGTCGGCCGGTCGGCCGCCCGCGCTGCCCTGCAGCACCTGCAGCGCCGCAACCGGATCCGCCGGGTCAAGGGCGTCGGCAGCTTCGTCGCACGGCGCATCGACTACCGGATCGGCTCCGACGCCGCGCCGTCGTGGAGCCGCACCGTGCGCGACGCCGGGGGAGAACCCTCGAGCGTCACGCTGTCCTGCGCCCTCGCACCGGTACCCGCATCCGTCGCCCCGCACCTCGGGCTCGAACCCGGAGCGCCGTGCCACCGGCTGACCCGGCGCTCACTCGTCGACGGACTGCCCGCCGCGTGGGGCGTCGAGTGGGTGCCCCGCACGGTCGTCCCCGAACTCGGGCAGGCGCTGCGGGTGCGGAACTCGCTCTACGACGTGCTGCGCGAGGCCGCCGGCGCCGAGCCCGTCCGCCGGTGGGTGCGCGCCGGTGCAGACGTGGTCACCGACGAGGTCGCCCGGCACCTGGACCTCGACGAGGTCACCCTCGGGTGGTTCATCGAGAGCTGCACCGTCGACGCCGGCACCGGGCGGCCGCTCCTGGTGAGCGAGCGCTGGATCCGGGCCGACGCGATGCGGGTGCTGTTCGAGAGCGGGCCGACGGGCTGACGCGTCGGCGCCGTTCAGCCGGAGAACGCCGCGGGCCCCCACGATCCCCGTCGGGATGGGAGGATGCACCGACGCCTGCCCGCACCGAGAACGAGGTTCGATGAGTCCGACCGAGGACACCCAGTCCGCGGCCCCACTGCTCGACGGGCGCTACCGACTCGAACACGCCATCGGCCAGGGCGGCATGTCCGTCGTGTACCGCGGCATCGACGAGAGCCTGCACCGCCCCGTCGCCGTCAAGGTGTTCCACGCCGGCACGGTCGACATCGCCCGGCAAGAGGCCGAACTCGGCGTGCTCGCCTCGCTCGAGCACCACAACCTCGTCAGCCTGCTCGACACCGGCGTCGTCACCGGCCACGACGGCACCCACCAGCGGTACCTCGTGATGGCGCTGGTCGTCGGTCAGGACCTCGAGGAACGCCTCGCCGTCGGCCCCCTCGCCTCCCGGCACATCGCCGAGATCGGCTACGACATGGCCGAGGCGCTGCACTACATCCACAGCCACGGCGTCGTGCACCGCGACATCAAGCCGTCGAACATCCTGCTCGTCGACTACGGCCACGACTCCGACCGTGCCCGCGCGCGGCTCACCGACTTCGGCATCGCGCTCGCCGCGGGCGTCGAACGCATGACCGCCGACGGCGTCACCACCGGCACCGCCGCCTACCTCAGCCCCGAGCAGGCCCGCGGCGGCGACGTCGGAAGCCCGAGCGACGTCTACTCGCTCGGCCTCGTGCTGCTGCAGTGCTTCACCCGCCGCCGCGAGTTCCCCGGCTCGCTCGTCGAGTCCGCGGTCGCCCGCCTGTCCCGCGACCCGGTCGTGCCCGAGCCACTGCCCGAGCACTGGAAGCAGCTGCTGCGTGCGATGACCGCGCAGGACCCGGCCGCGCGCCCCGCCGGCGCCGAGCTGGTCACGATGCTGCGCGACGTCGTCATGACCGAGACCGCCGGCACCGACCACGTCGTGGACACCACGGCCGCGGCTCCGACCGCCGCTGCCGGTGCGCCGCGAGCCGACGCCGACTCGGCCCGCCCGGCGACGCTCGACACCCTGCCCGACGAGGCCCTGCACCGCACCACCGCGATGGCCGCCCGCCTGTTCGACGCGCCCATCGCCCTGGTCGAGGTGCTCGACGAGGACCGCGCCTGGTCGCAGTCGTACATCGCCGAGGGCGTCGACGAAGCAGCGCGCAACATCAACTTCGGCAACGGCTTCGCGCCCGTCGCGGTCCCCGTCGTCATCCCGGACGGGTCGATCCACCCGGACATGCAGCACAGCCCGCTCGTCACCGGCGCGCTCGGCATCCGGTTCTACGTGAGCGTGCCGCTCGTGCGGCACGACGGTGTTCCGATCGGCACCCTCGCGGTGCTCGACACGAAGCCGCGGCAGGCGACCGAGGCCGACCTCGCCAACCTGCACGACCTGGCCGCCCTCGCCGTCACGCAGCTCGAGATCCGGCAGGAGTCGCTCCGCACGACGAGCGACTCCCTGCCGGTCGCGCAGGCGGTCCCGCAGGAGGGCGCGCGGCCCTAGGCGGTCGCCGCTGACGGACGGGAGGCCCGGTGCGGGCCCGCCCCGCGCCTCCCGTCCGCCCTACGGTCGCGCCTCGTGCGTCGGTCCCGCCCGCGGGCGGCCTGCCCGTTCGGCGCGCGCCTCCCGCCGGGCTGCCCGCTCGCCCGATCGGCGCGCGCTGGACGCCGAGCGGGCGAAATACCGGGGTTGCGCGCCCCGCGACCCGGGCATTTCGCCCGCTCGCGGTCGCATGCCGCAACTCGCATGCATCCGGTGGAATACGAGTGCCCGTTCGCGCGAGCGGGCGAAATGCCGGGGTGAGGAGCCGGCCGGCCGGGGTATTTCGCCCGTTCGCGGGAGCGGGGGGGGCATTGCGGGTGCGGGAACGGTGGCGCGGTGACACCTGGACGGGAGGTGGCGTGGGCGGCGGCGTCGGCCCTACTGTCGGTTCGTTGCGCGGCAGCGGCCGCCACGGAGGGATCGCACTGTGTTCATGGACCTGTCCGAGTCGCACGTGTTCGTGCTCCTGCTGATGCTGGCCCTCGAGGTCCTCGCGATCGTGCAGGTCTGGCGTGACCGTCGGCGCACGCTCGTGGTCAAGGTCCTCTGGACGCTCGTGATCCTCGCACTGCCGGTCATCGGCGTGCTGGGCTGGGCCGTCAACTGGCTGCTCGGCAAGGCTGCAGAAGCGCTGCAGCGACGGAACGCCTGACCGCCGATCCCGGCTGATCGGGCACTGCCCCTATCGGTTCAGACCGCGCAGGCGCATGCTGTGCGAGGTAACGGAACCCGAATCCGCAAGTGGTCGAAGCACGATCGACCCGTGGGGAGGGAGCGCCTCTCTGGGCCTCAGTCGAGCGTCGACGCTTCCTTCCTGTCCTGCCCCGCAGCTCGTCCCGCCGCGATTCGGGTGTCGCGACCGGACGGGAGGGACGTCCTCGTCCCCGCGAGCCGGGTCGTCACCGCCGCCCGGCTCGTGCAATTCATTCGGTGAGGGCCGCCGCGTAGGCGCGGACCGAGCGGTGGTAGCGGGGGAGTGTCGGTTCGACGGCCTCGATCGCGACACGGAGCGCCTCGTCGTGACGGCCCGCACTGTGCAGGGCGAGCGCGAGGAACACCTTCGGCGCGGCACCGGTGGACGGGTGTTCCGGGGCGTCGCGGAGCATCGCGATGGCCTCGTCGACACGGTCGAGGTTCCGCAGGGTCGAGGCGTGCTGCACGACCATCTGCGCAGCCCGGGCAGGATCGACGTGCGCGAGTCCCGCGGCGGTGGCGGCTGCGTAGTGGACGTCGGCCTCGGCCTCGTGGCCGCCGGAGTCGTTCGCGCCGCCGAGCTCGAACGCGCCGAGGGCCGGGTGCGGCGCAGCGTCGGCGAGTTCGCGCATGCGGTCGATGCGCTGCTGGTCGTCGATCGTGTCATCGGCCCAGAGTGCGGCGACGCGGGCCTCCCAGTCTGCGGTGCTCATCGGTCCAGCGTATTGCCGCCCGGCGTCGCACCGTCGGCGAACGTCGCGCCGTCGGTGATCGTGGCGCGGTAGGACCGGACGAGCGGGACACCGGGGTGCACGAGCGCCGGCGCACGCCAGGCGAGGGCCGAACCGATCGCCGGGTACTCGGCGACCCGGACGAACCAGGGATCGCGGTGGTCGAGCGCTTCGAGCCGGATCGTCGCAGGCGCTCCCTCGAACACCGCCGACCACTCCACCCAGGGCGAGACCGAGCCGTGCACCGCCGCCTCGCCCTGCGCGTCAGCGGTCCGGACGGCCACGTCGGTGCAGTCGGCGAAGCGCCAGAAGAACCCGCCGTACCCGGCGCCGACCCGGCCGTTGCTGCCCGGACCGCCGAGGTGCACGACGGCGTCGCCGGGGGTTCGGAACGAGGACGACCAGGTCAGCTCCCACCCGGAGTCGACGGCGCGCCAGGCGAGGGTGCGGTCCTCGTGCAGGACGACCGTGTGGTCGGGGCCGCGCCAGACGAGTTCCTGGACCGTGCCGCCGCCGTGCGGGGCTGGGTGCTGCTCGGCACGCACGACGTCGACGCGGCCGTGGTCGTCGCGCCACACGTAGCCCGGACCGTGCACGTAGGTGCGGCCGCCCCAGCAGTTCACGCTGTCGACGTCGGGGATCGCGACCCCGACACCGCAGTGCCAGTCGTGGTCGGCCGGGTGGTGGGCGCTCAGGACGGTGCCGCCGAGGGTCCGCACGGGGTGCAGGTACGGACGCGGGGACGACGTCGCGATGGTCCCGGAGCCGTCGAGTTCCGTGGCCACCGCGGCCCCGCTGACGCGCAGGACCTGCAGCACCTCGTCGCGGGCGGTGTGGGCCCAGGGCGCGCCGACCTCGGAGAACAACGCTCGTGCGTCGGCGGCGCGGTCGACGATCGCCTCGACGTCGGCGACGAGCGGACGACGGGCAGGCCCCTCGCCCTCCCACGTCACCCAGGGGTGGTCGATGCGGACGGGCTCGGCGGCACGGACGGCCTCGAGCACCTCGACGAACGCACCCGTGGAGACCAGGGGGACGAGCAGATCGTCGCCGCGGGACCGGTGGGCGAGCAGGTTCTCGAGCAGGTCCGTCCGGCCGAGCGTCTGGGTGGTGTCGCCGACGGTGACCTCGTCGGCCGTGTAGTGCAGCACGGCGCTCCCGGCGGTGCCGCGGACCCGAACGGTCGGCAGGACCTCGGACGGAGCGCACAGGGTCAGAGCCGCGGTGGCTTCGAGCCCGGCGCTGGTCGTGACCCGGACGGCCGAGGTGTCGTCGCCCTCGATGTCGTTCGCCCGGAACAGCTCGACCTCGACGCGCCTGACGTCGGACGCCCGACGGCAGCCGACGAGCGCCAGGGCCGTCGCGACCGCGTGGGCGAGCGGGTTCGTGACCACGCCGTCGAGGACGTCGACGCCCTGGACCCGACGCCGTCCGGCCCAGGCGGAGCGGTCCCAGTACGCCTGGTTCCGGGTCCACGTGCCGACGGCCGCGGCGGAGCGGACCGGACCGACGAGCGACCCGTCACGGAACGCCGGCAGCGCCTCGGACCCGAGGCTCTGGAACCCGACCTGCACGACGCGGCCGGTGCGCTGCTCGGCGTCGACCAGGGTGTCGAGCGCGTCGCGGGTGGTCACCGGGGGCTTCTCGAGCAGGACGTCGGCACCGGCCTCGAGGGCAGCGAGCGCCAGCGGCAGGTGCGCGGCGATCGGGGCAGCGATGACGACGACGTCGACCGGGCCGTGGTCGCGCGCTGCCACGACGTCGGCCACGACGACCGCCCCGTCGTCGGTGCTGGTGCCCAGCGTGGGGTCGACGACGGCGGTCAGCGTGCAGACCCCCGCGGCGACGAGCCGGTCGATGTTCGCCCGGTGGTGCAGGCCGTACCCACGCGCACCGACGAGCACCACGCCGGGGAGGGTCATCGAGCGGTGCCGATCACGATGCGCGTCGTGCCGGGGGAGCGCCCGGTGACGTGGACGTGCTCGCCGTCCGGTCGGTCGGTGCCGCCGAGGAACGCGTAGTCCTGTCCGGGCGCGTAGAACGCTGGCTGGGTCGGGCCGCTGCCGTTGCCGGCCCCGAAGGACACGGCGTCGTCGCCGACACGGTAGGTGCCGGTCCCGTCGGCGAGGACGGTCTCCCCGGTCGCGGCGTCGGTGCTCACACCCGTGAACGTACCCCCGCCGCGGAACGTCAGCTGGAGCGACCACGGCACGTCGGCGCCCTCGGTCGTCACGTCGATCGAGACGGCGTCCGGCGTGGTGGTGACGTCGACCGTCGTGGTGAGGGAGACGGTGTCCGCCGCTCGCGAGCCGAAGGACATCGACGCCGAGAACCGGCCCTCGTCACCGAGCGCGTACGCGCCGTCGGTGCGTCGAGCCGCGGCGGGCAGGGGCTGGTGGTAGCCGGCGGACATGGTCTCGACGAGTCGGTACCGCCCGTCGCCGAGGGACTCCAGCGAGGTCGGACGGAACGGCCCCAGCCCGAAGAACTCCCGCGACAGCCGGACGTCGGACAGCACGACCGCGCCGGCACCGGCGAACACGCGCAGGCACGTGGGGCTGTTCGCCAGGCCCGATCGGACGTGGCCCTGCGACGGCACGTCCGAGCCGGCGAACAGGACGACGCTGCGGTCCTGTTCTCGGACGTGCACGAGCCGGGCGTCGGCGAAGGAGTGCACGGCCGGTTCGAGCGGCGCACCGACGGGCAGCGGCCGGGCGAGCAGCGGATCCGTCATCGCGCGGGCGGCGACCGCACCAGGCTGCCACATGTCCGCGACGGCGGCCCGAGCAGCGACGGCGGCGAGGTCTGCGCGGTCGTCGAGCACGGCCAGGTGCCAGAGCAGGGGAGCGAACGCGCCGATGCCGAACGCCTGCGACTGGTCCTGGCGGCGGGACTGGACGGTCTCGACGGTGTCGTCGGGCAGCAGGAGCGCGAGGGTGGCGTCGAGGGACCGGCGGACGGGGTCGAGCAGCTCCGGGCGGTCGAGCACCGAGGCGAGGACGAGGAACGACGGGCACGAGACGGCCGCCGCGTAGTTCGGGCTGCGCTCGGACCACAGCCCGTCGGCGTCGATGTCCGCGCCCTCGGCGAGCCACTCCTCGATCCGCGCGACCAGCGCTGGTGCCGGGTGCAGTCGGTGGATCCGGGCGAGCGCGGCCGAGACCTCCCACCGGTGGTTCGGCGTGTGCACGCCACCGGTGAGCAGCGCCGGCGTCGCACGGTGCACGATCCGGTCGAGGTCGTCGGCGAGCACCGCGGCCGCCGGGACCGACGCCCGGTACGGCGCGAGCAGCTCGAGGGCGTCGCAGACGTCGTTCACGGTGAACGCCGAGTCCGGCGGGGAGAGCACGTTGTCGCCGCCGACGAACGTGCCGCCGGGGGACTGCCGGGCCGCGAGGTGCCGGACCCAGCCGTGCGCGGTGGCGAGGTCGTCGTCGGGAAGGCGATCGGGGCCTCCCGTCCGCTCGTTCCGGACCCACGCCCCGACCAGGGTGAGGGCACGCGCCATCAGTTCCCGGTGCTGCAGCGCAGCCGGATCGTCGTCGGTGAGCCGGAGGCGCGCGACGGCGGCGTCCGCGGCCGGGCCGACCGCGTCGAGGAAGCCCATCAGTCCTTCAGTCCCGCGTTGAGGTCCGCGCCGTTCACGTACTTCTGGAACACCAGGTAGATGAGCACGAGCGGGATGATCGAGATCACCGAGGCGCCGAGCAGGACGGTCCAGTTGACGTTCTCGGCCCCGACGATGCTCTGCAGCGCGATCTGGATCGTGAACTGGTGCGGGTCGTTGAGCACCAGCAGCGGCCAGATGTAGTCGTTCCACCGCCACTGGAACGAGAAGATCGCGAGCGTCAGCATGATCGGCCGGGAGATCGGCAGCATGATCCGCCAGAAGATCCCGAACTCGCTCGCACCGTCGATGCGCGCGGCCTCGACCAGGTCGTCGGGCACCGTGATGAAGAACTGCCGGAACATGAAGATGCCGGTCGCGGTGATGACCGACGGCACGATGATGCCGGCCAACGAGTCGTACATGCCGAGGTCGCGGATCACGATGAACGTCGGCGCGAGGATGACCTCGGTCGGCAGCATCGTCGTCGCCAGGATGCAGACGAAGAAGACCTTGAGCCACTTGTTGTCGTACTTCGCCAGGGCGTAGCCGGTGGCGGCGCTCGCCAGCACGGTGAGCACGGTGGTGACCAGCGCGACGATGACGGTGTTGCCGAAGTAGCGGGCGAAGTCGTAACTCGCCCACGCCTCGGTGAAGCCGCTGACCGACCAGTTCTTCGGCAGCAGGGTCAGCGGGTACGAGAACAGCTCGCCGCCGGGCTTGAAGGCGCTCAGCACGAACCAGAGGACCGGGAAGCCGAAGGCGATGATGAAGACCCAGAGCAGGGCGGTGGCGGCGATGGCCTTGGGACGAGGCGGGCCGTCCAGGCGCTTGGCCTTGGTCGTGCGCGTGCTCTTGCTCTTGGTCGTGTTGTCGGTTGCGGGTGCGCCGGGGGCGCTGGGCAGGGTGGCGGTCATCGACGGGCCTCCGTCCGACGGTTCACGGCCAGCTGGATGAGCGCGATGGCCATGAGGATGAGCATGAGGACCATCGACGCCGCGCTCGCGTAGCCGATGTGGGCGTTCTGGAACCCGTTCGTGTAGATGTACTGCACGAGCAGGTTGTTGTCGGTGCCGGGTCCGCCGCCGTTGAGCGCCTGGATGGTGGCGAACTCCTTGAACGCCCCGAGCGACGACAACAGGATCACGATGAACGACGTCGGCGCGATGCTCGGCAGCGTGATGTACCGGAACTGGTGCCAGGCGCCGGCCCCGTCGAGGGACGCTGCCTCGTAGTAGGACTGCGGCACGTTCCGGATCGCGGCGACGAACAGCAGCATGTTGAAGGCGGCGCCGGCCCACGCGGTGGCGAACACCACCACGAGCAGCGACAGGTCGGCGTTCGACTGCCACGGCACGGCCTTGCCACCGAGGGACTCGATGACGAAGTTCGCCAGGCCGAAGTTCTCGCCGAACATCCACCGCCAGATCACACCGGTGACGATCGGGGAGATGAGCCACGGCACGAAGAACACGATGCGTGCGACGCTCCGGCCCTTCGCCGCCGGGCTCGTCAGCATCAGCGCCATCGACAGTGCGAGCACGAAGCCGAGCGGGACGGCGACGATCGCGTAGAGGAAGGTGCGCCCGAGGGCTGCGTAGAAGGTGTCGTCGGCGAAGAGCTCGAAGTAGTTCGCCAAGCCGATGAACTTCGGGTCGACGACGCCGTTGTAGTCGGTGAACGAGTAGCCGAGGCCGATGACGGCGGGCCACACGAAGAACACGACGAACAGGACGGCGTTGACGCTCACGAACAGGATCGGGGCGAGGACGGGCTTGCTGACGCCGGTGCGGCGGCGCTTCGTCGTCTTCGCGGCTCCGGGCCGGCGGGGCGGCACCGGGGTGGGGACGGCGGTCTGCACGTCACCGGCTGCGGTGGGGATGCTCACGATGATCCTCTTCGTTCGACGTGGTGCTGCTGTGGAAGGAGAGACAACGGGGCCGGACGCGTGCGCCCGGCCCCGTTCCGTCAGCCGACGTGCTCCTCGTAGTACTTCGTGATCGTCTCGAGGGTCTTCTTGGCCGACTGCTGCCCGTTGATGAGCTTGCCGACCTCGGCGGTGGTGGGATCGGTGCCGAGCTCCTTGCCCTCGACCGCCCACTTCGCGCTCTCCTTGGCGTAGGAGCTCGAGATCGGGTCGGCTGCGTCGATCTCCTTCTGGTACAGCGCGAAGGAGTCCTTCGCTGCCTGGGACTCGAACGGGTACTGGATGTCCAGCCCGGTCTCGACCGGCAGGAAGCCGTTCGTCGTCACGAGCTTCGCGTAGTTCGTCGGGTCGTACATGTAGTCGATGAACTTCTTCGCGGCGGCACCGCGGGCGTCCGAGTTCTCGAAGCCGACGATGTTCCCGCCGTAGTTGATCTCGGTGGCGTGGGTCGGGTCGGCGGGGGTGGCGGCGCTCGCCCAGTCGAAGTCGGTGATGTTCGACGCGAAGTCCGACGACTGCCACACACCGGAGAAGTACGCGACGACCTGGCCGCTCTTGAACAGGGCGTTCGGGTCCTGGCTGCTCGTCCACACCGACTTCGGCATGACCGAGTCGTCGTTCATGTCGGCGAAGTCCTGCAGTGCGTCGACGGTCTTCGCGTCGGTCGGGAAGGAGCCGTCCTTCTCCTGCTGCATGAAGTCGGTGCCCTTGGTGAACATGTAGGCACGCAGACGCGACGGCGACGAGTCGAACACCATGTCGTACTTCGCGCCGGTCTTCGCCTTCACCTTGTCGGCGGCCGTGAGGAACTCGTCCCAGGTCCACGCCTTCGCGGGGTCGGTCGGGTAGTCGACGCCGGCCTTCTCGAACAGCGACTTGTTCACGAACAGGCCGGCAGCGGTGACGTCGGACGGGATCGAGGTGACCTTGCCGTCGTCGTCCTTCGCGATGATGTCCTGGTCGATCTTGTTCGCGTCGTCGGCGACGATCGAGGCCAGGTCGACGGTCTTGCCGGTCCAGATCGGGTCGATGCCGGCGGCGCGCACGACGTCGGGCAGCGAGTTCGCCTGGGCGGACTCGCGGAGCTTGGTCTGCAGCCCGTCGTACGGCAGGTTCACGATCTTGACCGTGACGCCGGTCTTCTCCTCGTACGCGGTGGCGAGGTCCTGGTAGCCCTTCTCCTGCGCGGTGGAGGTGGAGAGCCAGAAGGTCAGCTGATCGACCTTGCCGCCGTCGCCGGAGCTGCCGGATGCACAGCCGCTCAACAGGGCCAGTGCGGCGATGCCGCCGGCGAGCGCGAGCATTCTCTTGGATGACTTCATCGTCACTGCTTTCGTTCGGGACCACTGGCGTCTGCCGTGGGCGAGCGTTCGGGGTGTCTCGGCCGAGGTCCCCAGGTCTACACGACGTGAGCGCTCATGGCAAGCGCTTTCCTGCGCGATGTTCTGACAATGTGACCAGCCGTCTCGGATGGCCGCGCCGACGGCGCGGACGCTGGTCGGGCCTCCCGGGAAATCGCTATCCTCGCCACAGACCGCGCGCGGCGCGGACCGGACTGGAGGCACGACATGCCCGAGCGAGGCACCGTCACCCTGGCCGACGTGGCCGAGCTCGCAGGCGTGTCGCTCGCGACCGCCTCGCGGGCGCTGAACGGCAGCACGCGGAAGGTCCGACCGGAGTCGGTGGACCGTGTGCAGGCCGCCGCCCACGAGCTCCGGTACACCGCCAACGTGCAGGCGCAGGCCGTCGCTCGCGGGACCACCACGACCCTGGCGCTCGTCGTCGGCGACATCGCCGACCCCTACTTCGCCGCGATCGCCGCGGGGGCGATCCGGGCTGCCGACGACGCCGGGCTCGTGGTGACGATCACCTCGACCGGCGGGGATCCTTCGCGCGAGGCCGCGGTGCTCGGCGTCGTCGCCGGACTCCGGCCGCGGGCCGTGGTGCTCGCCGTGAGTCGTCGACTCGGTGCCGGGCAGACGTCGGGAGCGTCGGACTCCGCAGCTGCCGTCGGCGCACTCGTCGCCGCCGGTGCCGGGGTGTCCGCGCTCGTGTCCGACCTCGACGGTGCCGCGGCAGGGGTTCCCGGCGTGCACGGGGTCGTCATCCGGAACCTCAGCGGTGCCGCGGCCCTTGCGGGTGCGCTGGTCGAGCAGGGGCACGACTCGTTCGCCGTCCTGTCCGGCGACCCGGACCTGGCCACGGCGCACGCCCGGGTCGAGGGCTTCGTCGCAGGGCTCGCCGCGCACGGCATCCGGGTGCCGGACGACGCGGTGGTGCCGTCGGCGTTCACGCGCGACGGCGGGTACCAGGCGATGGTGACCCTGCTCGACCGGGCGGCGGGAGGCGCGTGGGCGTTGCCGCGGTGCGTGTTCGCGGTCACCGACCTGATGGCGGTGGGGGCGGTCGCGGCGATCCGGGAGCGCGGGCTCGTCCCCGGGGTGGACGTCGGCGTCGCGGGGTTCGACGACGTGCAGATGCTCGCCGACGTCGTGCCGGCGCTCAGCACGGTGCGGCTCCCGCTCGAGGAGATCGGGGAGCGGGCGGTGCGGCGGGCGCTGGGTCTCGAGGCCGACGGTGCCATCGACGGCGAGGTCGTGCTGCGGGCGAGCACGGCGCGGTAGCGCGGCGGGGCGCTTCGCGGGCGCTTCGCGGGCGCTTCGTGAGCAGAAAGGGTCGGGTCCGGCCCCGCCACTCGACCTTTTCTGCTCACTGAGTGCGGCGCCTGCGGCCGGTCGGGCTCGAGGGCGCGTGACACGCCGACGCCCGGGGCGTCGAGGTTCCACAACATGCCGCGGGTTCGGCGCCGAGGTTCCACGGAATGCCGCTCAGCGCCCCGAGACTCCAAGATTTCGGAACCTCGGGCGCGGGCCGCCGCAGCCGCAGCCGCCGCCGCACCCCGGCCGCGCGTGTGCGTTCGTGTTCGGGTACTACTGCAGCGCGCCGGGCGTGGTGTACGGTTCCGGGCAAGCGCTTTCCACCACGCGGAGAGCAGGCCACAGCGAGCAAGGGAGCACGCGTTGACCACCACGCGCACCATCGGCATCATCATGAACGGCGTCACCGGACGCATGGGCTACCGCCAGCACCTCGTCCGGTCGATCCTGGCCATCCGCGAGGACGGCGGACTCCGGCTGCCGGACGGCTCCCGCGTGCAGCTCGAACCGATCCTGGTGGGCCGCAACGCCGCGAAGCTCGAGGAGATCGCCATCCGCCACGGCCTCGAGCACTGGACGACCGACCTCGACGCCGCCCTCGCCGACCCGCGCTGGGACGTCTTCGCCGACTTCGCCGTCACGAGCGCCCGTGCCGATGCCCTGCGCAGGGCGATCGCCGCCGGCAAGGCGGTCTACACCGAGAAGCCGACCGCCGAGACCTCCTCGGAAGCGCTCGAACTCGCCCGACTGGCCGCCGAGGCCGGGGTGCCGAACGGCGTCGTGCACGACAAGCTCTACCTGCCCGGCCTCCGGAAGCTCCGCCGCCTCATCGACTCCGGGTTCTTCGGGAAGGTCCTCAGCGTCCGCGGCGAGTTCGGCTACTGGGTGTTCGAGGGGGACTGGCAGACCGCACAGCGCCCGAGCTGGAACTACCGGCAGCAGGACGGCGGCGGGATCGTCGTCGACATGTTCCCGCACTGGAACTACGTGCTCGAGCAGCTGTTCGGCCGCGTCGAGTCCGTGTACGCCCGCGCCGTCACCCACATCGAGCAGCGCACCGACGAGCAGGGTCACGAGTACCCGGCGACCGCGGACGACGCCGCCTACGGGGTCTTCGACCTGGCCGGCGGCATCACGGCGCAGATCAACTCGAGCTGGGCGGTCCGGGTCGACCGCGACGAGCTCGTCGAGTTCCAGGTCGACGGCACCCACGGCAGCGCCGTCGCGGGGCTGTTCGGCTGCCGCATCCAGCCCCGGACGGCGACGCCGAAGCCGGTGTGGAACCCGGACCTGAAGGACGACCGCGACTACAAGGCGCAGTGGCTCGAGGTCCCCGACAACGAGGTGTTCGGCAACGGGTTCCGCGCCCAGTGGGAGGACTTCCTGCAGGACCTGGTCGCCGGCCGCCCGCACCCCTACGACCTGCTCTCCGGTGCCCGCGGCGTGGCGCTGGCGGAGGCCGGCCTGCGGTCCAGCGCCGAGGGTCGACGCGTGGACCTGCCGGAGCTGCACCTGCCCACGGGAGCCGAGCCGCGCCTCCAGGTCGAGACGCCGGAGGTCGCCCAGCGCACCGAAACGGTCGGCGCACGCGCATGACCGACCTCACCCTCCTCGCCGCCGACGGCACGACCAGCCGGACGACCCTGAAGCCGCCGGCAGTCACGGCCGCCGCCAAGCCGACCGCGCCCCTGACTCAGCGCCTCGTCTACGCGGCCGCCCACGTCGTCCCGCGCGCCGCCGCCGACAACACCCGCGGCGCCCCGGCCGACCTCGACTGGGACGCCACCCTCGCGTTCCGCCACAACCTGTGGTCGTGGGGGCTGGGCGTTGCCGACGCGATGGACACCGCGCAGCGGAACATGGGCCTCGACCCGGCCGCGACGCGCGAGCTCATCACCCGCAGCGCCCGCGAGGCGCACTCCGTCGGCGGCCGCATCGTCGTCGGCGTGAACACCGACGACCTGCCGGACGACGGGGACGACCTGCCCACCGAGCAGCAGGTCGTCGACGCCTACGTCGCCCAGCTCCACCACGCCGAGGACGCCGGCGCCGGCGTCGTCCTCATGGCGAGCCGCCACCTGGCCCGACTCGCGCAGCACGATCCAGCCACCTACCGCCGCGTCTACGGACGGGTCATCGAACGGGCGAGCGCCCCCGTCGTCCTGCACTGGCTGGGGGAGGCCTTCGACCCCGCCCTCGCCGGCTACTTCGGCGGGCAGCAAGGCCCCGACACCGTGCTCGACATCATGCGCGACGCCGGGCCGAAGGTCTCCGGCATCAAGATGAGCCTGCTGAACGCCCGTGCCGAGGTCGCCCTCCGCTCCCAGCTGCCCGCGACCGCCCGGATGTTCACCGGCGACGACTTCCACTACGTGGACCTCGTAGCAGGCGACGGCCGAGCCCACTCCGACGCCCTCCTCGGCGCCTTCGCCGCCATCGCCCCCATCGCCTCCGCCGCCGTCCAGGCCCTGCCCGACGAGACCGCCTACCGCACCCTCCTCGCCCCCACCGAGGCGCTCTCCCGCCACGTCTTCAGCGCCCCGACCTGGCACTACAAGACCGGCATCGCCTTCCTCGCCTGGCTGAACGGCCACCAGCCCGCCTTCCAGATGGTCGGCGGCCAGCACGCCGGCCGCTCCCTGCCGCACCTGTCCGAGACCATCCGGCTCGCGAACGCCTGCGGCGCCCTCGAACACCCGGACCTCGCCGCCTCGCGCTGGCACGCGCTGCTCACGGTGGCCGGCGTGGAGACACGGCCGACCGGGAGGCCCGGATCACCCACCGTCGACCGCACCGTCGCCGAGGTGGTCGCGTGACGACCGCGGCGGACGCCGTCACGCCGGTCCGGTCCGCCGGTGCTGCGCCGCATCCGCGACTGTCGGTCAACCAGGCGACGATCAAGTACGCGCCGCTCCGGCAGGCGCTCGACACCGTGGCCGGGGCCGGCGTCGGAGCCATCGGCACCTGGCGGGAGCCCGTGACCGAGGTCGGTCTCGCCGAGGCCGTCCGGATGGTCGCGGACTCCGGGCTCCGGGTGTCGTCGCACTGCCGCGGAGGCTTCTTCACCCTCCCGCCAGGCACCGCGCGGCAGCGGGCGCTCGACGACAACCGCCGCGCGATCGACGAGACCGCCGCCCTCGGCGCGGCCGGAGCACCCGGTTCGGCGCCCGTGCTCGTGCTCGTCGCCGGGGGACTGCCCGAGGGGTCGCGCGACCTGGTCGACGCCCGGGGCCGGGTGGCCGATGCGCTCGCCGACCTGGTGCCGCACGCCCTCGACGCCGGTGTCCAGCTCGCCGTCGAGCCGCTGCACCCGATGTACGCCGCCGACCGAGCCGTGGTGTCGACGCTCGCGCAGGCGATCGACCTGGCGGCGCCGTTCCCGGCCGCTGCAGTGGGGGTCGTGGTCGACACGTTCCACGTGTGGTGGGACCCGGCGCTCGCGGCGTCGATCGCCCGCGCCGGGGCTGCCGGGCGGATCGCGTCGTACCAGGTGTGCGACTGGACCACCCCGATCGCGGCGGACCCGCTGCTGTCCCGGGGCTACCCGGGGGACGGCCACGTCGACTTCGGGCCGGTGACGGACGCGGTGGTCGCTGCCGGGTACAGCGGTGACGTCGAGGTCGAGCTCTTCAGCCAGGCGATCTGGGACACCCCGCCCGCCCAGGTGGTGGCGCGTGTCGTGCAGGCGTTCGACGCAGCGGTCCCGCTCCCGCGCTGACCGTCCCGCGCTGCAGCCGTCGTCAGCGCGCGCGGCGGACCAGCACCACGCTGTCGAGGACCTCGTGCGGGTCGCCGTCGGGAGCCGTCGCGGTGCGCGGCCGGAGTTCGGCGGCGACGACGTCCCACGAGCCGTCGAGCTGCAGGGCCGTCAGGTCCTCGTCGGGCGTCGGGAACCGGTACTCCCGCAGCTCTGCCGGCAGGTCGTCGTGCGGTGGGGCAGCGTGCGCGGTCACGAGCAGGTGCCCGCCGACGCCGACGAACCCGGTCGCCCGCCGCAGGATCTCTGCGCGGGGGATCTCCACCGGCCACGACTGCAGGAACGATGCCGTCACCAGGTCGAAGCGCGCAGCCGTCTCCCACGTGGCGAGGTCGGCGGCGACGAACGCGGCCCGTTCCTCGACCCCGGCCGACACGGACTCCCGCGAACCGCGCTCGATCGCCGTCACCGACAGGTCGACCCCCAGCGCGTCCCAACCCTGCTCGGCGAGCCAGACGACGTCGCCGCCCTCACCGCAGCCGAGGTCGAGCGTACGCCCCGTCGGCAGCACCCCGGCGACGTCGGCCACCACCGCGTTCACCCGGCCCGACCAGATCCCGTCCCGCTCGGCGTACCGCTGCTCCCACCAGTCGCGGGCCGAGGCGGTGGGGGAGCCGACGCCATCGGTGGTGGTCTCGTGTGCATGCATCTGCCCACTCCAGCGCCCCTACCGGGCCCGACCCAAGCCCTGTTGCCGCCCCGGCAACATCGCACGGTGCGAGCCGGGCCCGCACCGCGCCTCCCGGCCGCCCGATCGTGAGCAGAAGATGTCGGGTCGCCGTCACGGACCCGACCATTTCTGCTCACGAAGCGCACGCCCCGCGCGCCCCGCGCACGCGCCGCGCACGCCCCGCGCGCACGCGCCCCGCTACTCGGCGGGAGGGATGGGCTCCGCGTTCTCGATGCGGGCGCTCGCCGTGGCCATGTGCTCGTCCATCGCCCGCTGCACGGCGGGCACGTCGCCGGCCCGGAGTGCCTCGTAGATCGCGCGGTGTTCGTCGTAGGCGGCCTCGGTGGCCTGGCGGGTCTGCACGCGGCGGCCGACCCACACGCTGAGCATCGAGCGCAGGCTCTGCAGCAGGTCGCCGAGCACGTCGTTCCCCGCGGCGCGGGCGAGCAGGACGTGGAAGCGGACGTCGGCGTCGATGAAGGCCTCGGGGTCGTCGAGCGTGGCCTCTTGCCGGACGAGGTACTCGCCGAGCTCCGCGACCTGCTCGGGCGTGGCGCGCTGCGCGGCGAGGATCGCGACCGTGCGCTCGAGCGATGACCGGACCTCGAGCAGCTCGCGGGTGCGGTTCGAGGCGAGCATGAGGCCCCACGACAGCGTCGTCGGCAGCAGGTCCGAGGTGCCGCCCTGCAGGTACGTGCCCGAGCCGGGCCGGATCTGCACGATCCCCAGGATCTCGAGGGCCGCCAGCGCCTCGCGCACGGCGGAGCGGCCGACACCGAGCCGCTCAGCCAGGATCCGCTCGGACGGCAGTCGCGAACCGGGGGCCAGCTCACCCGCGGTGAGCAGGGACACGAGCTGTCGGGCGACCTCGGAGGCGGGCGACCCCGCGGGCACGGACTCGAGTTCGAGTCGGATGTTGAGGGGATCGTCCGGGCTGAACGCGGGCATGCAGTGAGCGTACCGTTCGGTCAACCGGTTGGGCTTCGAGGCACTCGGGCCGGTTTGGTCAACCGGTTGACAAGTCGGATTCGAATCCGCACACTGGACCAGGCGCACCGATGCGCCCGCTCCGTCCGGGCGCAGCAGCACGGGTCGGAGTCGTACCACCCCCACCGAGCAGGAGTCATCGTGGACATCCCCGCCACGCGAGGCATCCCCACCTCGGTCGTCGAGAAGACGGCCATCCGCAAGATCGCGATCCGCATCGTGCCGTTCGTGGCACTGATGTTCTTCATCAACTTCCTCGACCGCACCGCGATCTCCTTCGCGGCCCCGAACGGCATGGAGGCGGACCTCGGTCTGACCGCCGCCCAGTTCGGGTTCGCCTCCGGCGTGTTCTTCATCGGCTACCTCGTGCTCGAGGTGCCCTCCAACCTGGCGCTGCACAAGTTCGGCGCGCGGATCTGGCTCGCGCGCATCATGATCACGTGGGGCATCGTCTCGCTGCTCTTCACGTGGGTGCAGAACTACCCGCAGCTCGTCGGGCTGCGCTTCCTGCTCGGCATCGCCGAGGCCGGCTTCTTCCCCGGCGCGATCCTGTTCCTGTCGACGTGGGTGCCCGCCCGGCACCGCGGCAAGATGCTCGCGCTGTTCTACCTGGCCCAGCCCCTGACGAGCGTCATCGGCTCCCCGCTCGCCGGCTGGCTGATGACCCACGAGGGCATGCTCGGTGGCCTGGCCGGCTGGCGCTTCATGTTCCTGTGCGTCTCGATCCCGGCGATCATCGTCGGCGTCCTGTGCCTCTTCGTGCTCAAGGACAAGCCGTCGCAGGCGAAGTGGCTCGACGAGGACGAGAAGGTCTGGCTCGAGGGTGCCCTCGCCGCCGAGAACAAGGCCAAGGGCGGGGGAGACGGGCACGCCAAGGGCGGTCTCCGTGCAGCCTTCGGTTCCGGCCGCGTCTGGATGCTCGCTGCGGTCTACTTCGGCTTCATCTACGGCCTCTACGCACTGAGCTTCTTCCTGCCGACCATCATCGACGGCTTCCAGGAGCAGTTCGGCACCACGTTCGACCTGTTCCAGAAGGGCATGATCACGGCGATCCCGTACGTCCCCGCCGCGGTCGTCCTGTACTTCTGGTCGCGTGACGCCTTCCGCCGTGGCGTCCGGGTCTGGCACATCGCCGTCCCCGCGCTCGTCGGCGGCCTGAGCATCCCGGTCGCGCTCTACATGAACAGCCCGGCCGCCACGATCGCCGTCATCGCGGTCACCGCCTGCGCGATCTTCGCCGCGCTGCCGAACTTCTGGACCGTGCCGACGCAGTTCCTGACCGGTGCCGCCGCGGCCGCTGGGGTCGCGCTCATCAACACGATCGGCAACCTCGGCGGGTTCGCCGCCCCGTACATCACGGGCGTCGTCAGCGGGTGGACCGGCGGCTACCAGGTCCCGATGTTCATCGTCGGCTTCTTCATGGTGCTGTCGAGCGTGCTGATGTTCGTGCTCGGACGGAACACCAAGCGGAACGAACGACGCGACGCCGACGCTGCGGCGCAGGCCACGACGACCACGACCCAGGAGAGCCACGCATGACCCGCCTGTTCAACGACCCGGCCGACTTCGCCGACGAGATGGTCGACGGCTTCGTGGCCGCGAACCAGGCCCGGGTCCGCAAGGTCCACGGCGGCGTCGCCCGCTCGACCACCAGCCCCGAGGGGACCGTCGCGCTCGTCGTCGGCGGTGGCTCCGGCCACTACCCGGCGTTCGGCGGACTCGTCGGGCACGGCCTGGCAGCCGGCGCTGCGATGGGGAACCTCTTCGCCAGCCCGAGCGCCCAGCAGGTCACGGCGGTCGCGAAGGCGTCCGAGCACGGCGGCGGGGTGCTGCTGAGCTACGGCAACTACGCCGGCGACGTGCTCAACTTCGACGCCGCGGCGCGGACACTGGCCGACAGCGGGATCGACGTCCGTACCGTGCGGGTGACCGACGACGTCGCCTCCGCCCCGAGCGCCGAAGCCCACAAGCGCCGCGGCATCGCCGGTGACCTGTGCGTCTTCAAGGTCGCCGGTGCCGCAGCGGAACGCGGGGACGACCTCGACACGGTCACCGCGATCGCGACCCGCGCCAACGACCGCACCCGCAGCTTCGGCGTCGCGTTCTCCGGCTGCTCGTTGCCCGGAGCCGACGAACCGCTCTTCACCGTCCCCGAGGGCCGGATGGCCATCGGGATGGGCATCCACGGCGAGCGGGGCATCGCCGAGGCCGACGTCCCGACGGCCGACGGCCTGGCCGAACTGCTCGTCGACAAGCTGCTCACCGAGCTGCCATCCGGTGTCGTCGTCGACGGGGCACGCGTCGTCCCGATCCTCAACGGCCTGGGCAGCGTCAAGTACGAGGAACTCTTCGTCGTCTTCGGCGCCGTGCAGCGCGGGCTCACCGCGGCCGGTGCCGTCGTCGTCGAGCCCGAGGTCGGCGAACTCGTCACGAGCTTCGACATGGCCGGCGTCTCGCTGACGCTCTTCTGGCTCGACGACGAACTCGAGCAGCTCTGGGGCGCGCCCGCCGACAGCCCCGCGTACCGCAAGGGCGGTGCCGTCCCGCAACAGCCGGTCGCACCCGAGGCCCTCGCCGCGGACGAGCAGGCACCGGTCACGCCGGGCACCGAGGCGTCGCAGGCGTCTGCCGCCCGGGTCGCCGAGGCGATCACGGCCATCCGCACCACCATCGACGACCACGCCGACGAACTCGGTCGCATCGACGCCGTCGCCGGCGACGGCGACCACGGCATCGGCATGCAGCGCGGCTCCACCGCCGCGGACCGCGCCGCTTCGGACGCGGTGACGCGCGGCGCCGGCGCCGGGAGGGTCCTGGCCATCGCCGGAGACGCCTGGTCGGACAAGGCCGGTGGCACGTCCGGCGCGATCTGGGGAGCCGCCCTGGAGGCACTGGGTCGCGTCCTCGGGGACGCGTCTCGTCCGACCGCCGCCACGGTCCAGAGCGCGGTGCACGCCGCCACCGAGGCGGTCCTCGCGTTCGGCGCCGTCCCCGGCGACAAGACCATGGTCGACGCGATCGTCCCGTTCGACCAGGTCCTCACCGACCGCGTCGCGGCCGGCGACGACCTGGTCCGCGCCTGGTCGGCAGCGTCCGCCGCGGCGACGGCGGCCGCCGACGCGACCGCTGACCTGCTGCCGAAGATGGGCCGCGCCCGCACCCACGGCGAGGACGCGGTCGGCACCCCCGACGCCGGCGCGATCTCGTTCGCCCTGATCACCGCCGCGGTCCTCGCGACGCTGGCCGAGAAGTAAGGAAGCCCCCATGACCGAGCAGCAGTTCCGCATCGTCGTCGGCTCGGACGACGCCGGGTTCGACTACAAGGAGATCATCAAGGCTGACCTCGCGAAGGACCCGCGCGTGGTCAGCGTCACCGACGTGGGCGTCGACGCGGACGGGCACACCGCGTACCCGCACGTGGCCGTCGACGCAGCACGACTCGTGGCGAACGGTGAGGCCGACCGCGCGATCCTGATCTGCGGCACCGGACTCGGTGTCGCGATCGCGGCGAACAAGGTCCCGGGCATCCGCGCCGTCACGGCGCACGACTCGTTCAGCGTCGAGCGTTCGGTCCTGTCGAATGACGCCCAGGTCCTCTGCATGGGCCAGCGGGTCGTCGGCGTCGAGGTCGCACGCCGGATGGCTCGCGAGTGGTTGGGCTACACGTTCGACCAGACGAGCGCGAGCGCCGCGAAGGTCGCGGCGATCTGTTCCTACGATGGTTCGGCCCCGGTCGGGACCGACGCCTGATGCCGGCGACCACGGCGGCGGCCCCGATCACGATCGGGGTGTCGCTCAAGATGTACTTCGGGCACGCCCGGACGCTCGAGTGGGCGGCCGCCGTGGCCGACATCGCCCGGACCCACCCGGCGGTGCAGTCCGGCGCCGTCGAACTCTTCGTCATCCCGACGTTCCCGTCGCTCGTGCCGGTGCACGCCGTGCTCGAGCGCACCCCGGTGCTCCTCGGCGCGCAGGACCTGGCGTGGGCCGACGAGGGCGCCTTCACGGGTGAGGTGTCCGGCCGCGAACTCCGCGAGGTCGGGGTCGACCTGGTCGAGATCGCGCACGCCGAACGCCGGTCCCTGTTCCACGAGTCCGACCAGGACATCGCCGGCAAGGTGCACGCCGCCTTCCGCAACGGCCTGCGTCCCCTCATCTGCATCGGTGAGACCGACCGCGCGGCCGACGGCGACCCGTCCGCTGCCGTCGCCGAGGTCACCGCGCAGCTCGACCGCTTCGTCGCGACGGCGGTAGCCGACGGGCTCGCCGGGCCGGTCATCGCCGCCTACGAGCCGGTCTGGGCCATCGGCGCACCGCAGCCCGCTCCCGACGAGCACATCGTCGCGGTGCTCGCGGGCATCGAGCAGCACCTGGCGAACCGCCCGGAACTCGCCGGTTCGGTCGTCATCTACGGCGGCAGCGCCGGGCCTGGTCTGCTCACCCGGGGACAGGGCCGTATCGGTGGCCTGTTCCTCGGCCGCTTCGCCCACGACCCCGAGGCGATCCGCACCATCCTCGACGAAGCCGAGGCGCTGGCCGCGACGCAGGACGGAGCACCGGCGTGACCTCCCTGCTCGGTCTCTCCACCTACGCCTACACCTGGCGCATGTCCGACCGCGTGCCGGCACCGCTGTCCCTCGACGACGCCCTGCGCGACGCCGCGGCCCACGACGGTGTCGACCTGTTCCAGATCTGCGACCACCTGCCGCTCGACACCGCGTCGGACGACCGGCTGGCCGCGATCCGGTCGCTGGCCGACGATCTCGGGCTCACGCTCGAGGTCGGCACCCGCGGCACCGACCCGGCGCACCTCGCTCGGTACCTGCACGTCGCGCAGGTGCTCGGTGCGACGCTCGTCCGGTCGATGTGGACGAGTGGCGACGACCAGCCGGACGCCGCGGAGACCGAACGCCGTCTGCGTCAGGCGCTGCCCGCCTACGAGGCGGCCGGGGTGACACTCGCCCTGGAGACCTACGAGGTCGTCGCCACCGCCGACCTCGTCGCGGTCGTGCAGACGATCGGCTCCGACCACCTCGGCATCTGCCTGGACCCGGCGAACACCGTCGCACGGCTCGAACACCCCGCCGACGTCGTCGCGATGACCGCTCCGCACGTCGTCAACTGGCACGTCAAGGACTCCGGGTTCACCCGGTCGCCGGGGTGGGTCGGGTTTCAGTACACCGGCGTCCCGATGGGCACCGGTGTCATCGACCACGACGCCGTCCGCGCCGCGATCGACCCCGACACCCGCGGGATCAGCCGCGTCATCGAGTTCTGGCTGCCCTGGCAGGACGAGCACGCGGGCGCCGACCCCCGACCGGGCGAGACGCCCGCACAGACCACCACCCGCATCGAGGCGGCGTGGACCGAACACACCATCGAGCACATCAGGAGCAAGGAATCATGACCGACACCGTCACCACCCCCCACACCGTCGCTGCCGGATCCGGTACGGCCGACGTCACCGTCGCCGTGATCGGTGCCGGCGGCAAGATGGGCACCCGCGTCTCGAACAACTTCGCGAAGAGCGAGTACACGACGCTCTACAGCGAGGCCTCGCCCGCCGGCCAGGAGCGCATCCAGGCCCTCGGCCGGTCACTCACCGACAGCGTCGAGGCTGCCAAGGTCGCCGACGTGGTCATCCTCGCCGTGCCGGACGTCCTGCTCGGCACCATCTCGGAGCAGCTCGTCCCGGTCATGAAGTCCGGCGCCAGCATCCTGACGCTCGACCCGGCCGCCGCCTACGCCGGACTGCTCGCCAAGCGCGAGGACATCCACTACGCCGTGGCGCACCCGTGCCACCCGTCGGTGTTCCTCGAGCGCACCACCAAAGCCGAGTGGGACGACACCTTCGGGGGCATCGCCGCCCCGCAGGAGGTCATCGCGGCCTTCGACGCGTCCGAGTCCCTCGGTGACCCGGACGACTCCGCCAAGGCGATCGCCGAGGCCGTCATCACCACCATGTACGCCCCCGTCATCCAGGTGCACTGGGTCACCGTGAAGCAGCTCGCAGTGCTCGAGCCGACCCTGGTCGAGACGATCGCCTGCATGATCGGCGACTTCCTCAACGACGCCCTCGAGGAGACCGTCACCGGTGTCGGCGTGCCCCGCGAGGCCGCCCGCGCCATGCTCTACGGCCACACCTGGATCGCGCTGACCAACGGCCTGCGCGGCTCGAACCCGTTCTCGGACGCCTGCCACATCGCCATGGGCTACGGCCGCGAGAAGCTCATCAAGGAGGACTGGAAGCAGGTCTTCGACGACAGCGAGCTCGACAGCGTCATCGCCAAGATGCTCAAGATCGACGCCGTCCGCCGCTGACTTTCGTCTGATCCGCCAGAGCGACAGATTCCCGCCGACCATCGGCGGGAATCTGTCGCTTTCGCGGTACTCACCACCCGCTACCCCGGCAACGGCCCGCCGCGGGGTCCCCAGGCCTCGGCGAGGGTGATCGAGACGACCCCCGGTACCGTCAGCGCCTCCACGGACGCCGCGAACCACGCCCGCGCCGCCGCCGAGTGCTGCGCCGGATCGGTCGCGTCCACCACGAAGTGCGGCCCGTACCCGGCCTCGAGCGACGCGTCGGTCACCGACGGGCGCGCGGACGTCGCCACCGCGTTGAACCGTGGCCGCAGCGTCACCGGTCCGACGTGGAGCGCCCTGCCGGCGGCCAGCCGGGAGGCGCTCATCACCACCCAGCGCTGCATCCGGACCGACTCGGTCACCTGTTCGGGCGACCGGTCGTGCATCTGCGGCGTCACGCTGAACGTCAGGGGCCCGTCCCAGTCGCGGAACAGGTCGACGGTCCGGTTCAGCTCCGTGAAGTGCGCGCGGGTGCCCGCCACGACCTCGAGGTCGCCCACAGCAGCCGCGGCGTCACGCAGGGCCTGCTGCAGCGCCGGGGTCGTCACGTGCGAGGTCGGGTCGAACGCGCCGATCCGCACGACCGCGCCCGAGTCGAGCACGTCGTCGATCGCGGCACGCAGCACGTCCGGGTCGTCGGTCACGAACCGGACGTCGAGCGGCCCGCCACCCGCATCGAGCCGAGCTGACGCCAGCACCGCCCCGACGTTCGGATCGCCGAGCACGGGTTCGACCAGGACGGGCACGCCGAGCGGCACCGCGGCCGGGCGTGCAGCGGCAGGGGCCGACGCAGCGAGCAGCTGGAGCGTCGGCGGCGGGGCGACCACGGCGGTGGGAGCCGGCCCGTCCAGGAACGCGAGGTCCGGGGCGGGGGAGGCCGTGCCTCCCGGTCGATCGTCCGTCGTCGCGCGCAACGTGAGCGACTGGTGGACCACGGAGCCCGCGTCGAGCGCGACGGGGAACGGCTCGGACAGCGGCGTCGAGTAGGTCTTGAACGAGGCGTCGGTCCAGTTGCGCTGGTCCTCCGTCTCGAACACGTCGCCAGCCAGGTCGAGCGACAGCGCGACCCGACCCGTCGACCAGTCCAGCCCGGACAGATCGGCGGCCGGCTGGTGCGGCGCGATCCAGGTCGGGAACGCCGCCTCGGTGACCGTGCCGGACGGGTGCCGCGCGGTGACGGGCACGCCGGCGAGGGTCGGCGGGTGGAGCACGACCAGGCCGATGCGGTTGCGGCGGAACGGCGTCGTCGTGGTGCCGGTCGCGTCGACGCGCAGGATGGGGCCGTCGACGGTGACCTCGAGGGTGTACCGGAGCACCTCGGTGTCGTCGTAGCGGGCGCTGGCCTCGATGCGCAGGCGCCCGCGGCTGCCCGTGCCGGAGGGCAGCGTCCGAGCGAGCACGGTGTCGTCGGCGGTGCGCCAGTCGTGGTCACGCGTCACGAACCGGATCGCCCGCAACACCGGTTCGCCGTCGTACGCCAGGTCGGCGAGCTCGGCACCGCGCAGCGTGAACCGCCACGCACCCATCGACACCGCAGTCATGGCTCATGACTACCACCGGTCAACCGGTTGGGCAATGATGGGTCCGTGGAGCGACGACGCTCCCAGGACGGAGCTCCCGCATGACCGCACGACTCGACCACAGGACCGCACTCGTCACGGGGGCGGGCTCCGGCATCGGCCGTGCGATCGCGGACCGGTTCGTCGCCGAGGGCGCACGCGTGGTCTACGCCGACCGTGACGCGACGGCGGCGGGCACCGCAGCAGCGGCAGCCGGCTCGCTCGCGCTGCCGCTCACCGTGGACATCGCCGACGAGACCAGCGTCGCAGCGGGGTTCGCCGCCCTCGCGGAGCGCGATCTGACGCCGGACGTGGTCGTCGCGAACGCCGGCGTGCAACTGTTCGGCCACGACGCCCGGGTCGCGGACGTCTCGCTCGACACCTGGAACCGCACGGTCGCGGTCAACCTGACGGGCACGTTCCTGACCGTGAAGCACGCCGTCCGGGCGATGCTCGCGGCCGGCGGCGGCGGGTCGATCATCGCGACGGGCTCACCCACCGGGCTGAACGGCGAGGGTGCGGACTTCGCGGCCTACTCGTCGACCAAGGGCGGCATCCACGCGCTCGTCCGTGCGACCGCGATGGCCTACGCGCGGGACGGCATCCGGGTGAACACCGTCGTACCGGGCTACACCGAGACCGGCCTCGTCTCGGCGATCTCCGGCGACCCCGAAGCGCGGGCCGCGATCGTCGCCCGCACGCCCCTCGGTCGCCCCGGGACCCCCGACGACGTCACCGGGATCATGGTCTACCTGGCCAGCGCGGAGTCGTCCTACGCGACGGGCGCCGAGTTCCGCGTCGACGGCGGCATGACGAGCCTCTGACCGCCTGCGGCGCGAGCTCGCCCCGAGTCTCGGGCTGAGCGACACCTCTCGGGCTCCGCAGTGCGAGGACTGTCGCCTCACCCGAGACTCGTGGCATCACCACCCCGACCGGGAGGCCCGGCGCAGCCCCGTCAGGCCGGCGTGCGGTGGGCGAGCAGCGCGCCCAGGGCCGCGGCCCCGCCCGCAGCGTCCGGCACCGTCACCATCCGTGCCTGCCCGCCGCGGAGCCCTGCCACGAGGCCCGGCCCCGACCGCACCACGTAGGCGACCCCACGGCCGGAGAACCGGTAGCCCCAGCCACCCCACTGTCCGGGCGAGACGTCCTCCCATCCGCAGGACTCGATCCGCTCGAGCGGGACGCGCATGAGCGGGATGCGGGTCCAGGTCGAGGTCAGCCGCATCCCACGCCGGTCCACGGTGAGCTCGACCCGGGCGAGCACCAGCACGGAGAGCCCAGCGACGGACAGCACCGCTCCGGACGCGACGGCCGTACCGAGGTCGGCCGGAGCCATCGCGAGCCCCGTGCCGATCCCGAGTCCGACCACGACGGCCCCGAGCGCCGCGAACCAGCGACTGCCGATGCGGGCGCGCCACGCGACCCGTGTGTCCGACCCGATGCGCAGCGGTTCGACGTCGTGCGCGGGCACCGGGGGAGCCGACCGGACGAGCGCGACGACCGGCACCGCGGCGATGACCGCGCTGACGGCCAGGAACGGCACGGTCCACCAGCCGGACAGCGTCCCGTCGCCGACGGTGTTCGTCGCGGCGAGCACGATCCAAGCGGTGCCCAGGCTGCCGGCGAACAGGTTGGCGACGAGCACCAGGGTGGCGGCGGTCCGGCGGTCGGGCATCCGCAGTGCCGCGAACGCCAGGGCCACGGCGCCGGCGGTCACCGCGAGCGTGATCCAGAACACCGGCCAGGGCGAACTCCAGCCGTCCGCGGTGCCGTCGGCCCCGAAGTGCACGGCCATGCGGTCGGGCAGGGTCTGCGCGGCGAGGAGTGCTGCGACCACCAGAGCCAGCAACACCACCATCCCGGGTGCCACCACCGCCAGGCGAGTCCTTGCGTGCATCGGTCGGTTCGTCATCGTGCCCCCTTGATCATCGTGAACAGGTCGTCGAGCGGGACCCCGAGCGTGTCGGCCTGGTCGCGCAGCTCGTCGACGAGCGTGCGCAGCCGGTCGAACGAGGCGTTGCCCGATCGCAGGACCGTTGCTCCGCGACCCCGCCGCAGTTCGATCAGTCCGTCGTCCTGCAGCTGTGCGTAGGCGCGCAGCACCGTGTGCATGTTGACGTCGACCGCGGCGGCGAGGTCGCGCGCCGACGGCAGGCGTTCCCCGCTCGCGAGGTCTCCGCGTGCGATCGCGTACCGGATCTGCGACGCGACCTGTTCGGCGAGGGTGGCCCGCGCGGTCGGGTCGACGGTGATCAGCATGTTCGCATTGTATGCGAACAATCCCGCTGGCGCGAGGGTCCTCGTGGCGCGCCCTCCGGCCTTTGGCCATGGAACGCAGGCCCCCGTCCGGGGGTACGGCGTCCGGGTACTTTCGGCTGCAGCGAAACACTCGCGATTCAGGGAGAAAACCACGATGACGAACTACGAATCCGCCGACGGGGTGGAGCCCGTCCAGGTCACCACCTACCGTCTCGTCCGCAAGGCCGCCCGACGTGGTTGGGCCGTGCCCACCGACGAGGCCGAACCGTCCCTCGCCGACCTCGTGAGCACCCGCGGCTCCGCGCGCCCCGAGGCCCGCTGACCCCGCCGCCGACGCCGCACGGGGGCCAGCAGTATCGTCGGCCCATGCCCCCTTCGACCCGAGTGGTCACCCGTGGCGTCGAGTTCTCGACCCGAGGCTCCGACGCCGGCGTCCCCGTACTGGTCCTGCACGGCAGCCCCGGCGGGATCGACGTCGCCGAGTTGATGGGGGCGTTCCTGCCGTCTGAGGACTTCCGCGTGGTCACGGTCTCGCGACCGGGCTACCTCGGCACCTGGCTCGACGCCGACCACTCCACGATCGACGACGAGGCCGACCAGCTCGCCGGGGTCCTCGACGACCTCGGCATCGACCGGGTCGGTGTGCTGGCCTGGTCCGGTGGCGCACCGGCCGCGTACCGACTGGCGGTCCGCCACCCGGAGCGGACCAGGGCGCTCGCCGTCGCCTCCGGGGTGTCCGGTCGCTGGGTCCCCGGGTCGGCGGGACCGGCCGAACGACTCGTGACCGACACGGTGTTCGGCGCCGGTCTGGCGTCGGCCGCTGCGCGCATCGCCCCGGCTGCCGCGGCACGCGCTGCGGTGGCCGGCGTGAGCACCCTGCGTGGTGGGGCCCTGCGGGAACACGTCGCCGGCGTCCTGGCCGACCCGGTGCGGCGGGCGTTCCTGCTCGGCCTCGCCCGGACCGGCAACGCGTCCGGGCCCCGACGCGCCGGCTGGGACAACGACGTGCGCCAGCTCGCGGCCGTCGAGTCGCTCGACCTCGGCGCCGTCCGGGCCCCGACGCTCCTGGTGCACGGCGACGCCGACACCGAGGTCGTACACGACGACAGCGCCCGCGCTGCCGAGACGATCCCCGGCGCCGAGCTCGTCACGGTGCCGGGTGGCACGCACTTCGCGCTCTGGGACCACCGCGACGCCGCCGCCGTGCAAGCACAGGTTCGCGCACACCTGCAGCAGCACTGACCACCGGCTCGCCCCGCCTGCTCACGATCCGGTATCGACGAGGTCTCGATCTCGACACGACGCCCCGTGCGTGACCACGGCGCTGCCACGATGGCGGGTATGGCTTCCCTCCGACTCGCGCTGCCCGTCGTCGCCGGTGCGCTGCTCGCGTCCCTCGCCCTGTCCGGCTGCTCCGCCGACGCCTCGTCGACACCGACGCCGACCTCGTCGAGTGCTCGATCGGCGGACGCAGCGGTGGACGCACCGGCGGCGTCCCCCACGGTGGACCCGATGGAGGAGGACCGGAGCGCCGCGGCCGTCTGCGGGCAGATCAGCGCGCTGTCGACGATCGCCCTGAACGCCTCGGACGGTCGTTCCCGCGGTGCCCTGACCGATGCGCAGTACGAGGCGCTGATCGCGGCGGAGCGCTTCGGGTACGAGCACCTGTCGAGCAGCGACGAGCGGCTCGACAACGCGATCGACTACGCGCACGAGTACCTCGACGCCCACCCGGCACCCACGTCGGGGCCGGCGCTCGAGGACAGTGCGGAGTGGGACCTCGTCGGGCGCACCCTGAACACCGCGTGCCAGCAGGCCGGTTCGAACGTGGTCGCGACCGCTCAGTCCGGCGGCTGATCGTGACTCGTCCGGCGGCCAGAGCGCACCGGGGCACCACGGGCACCAGGGTCACGCAACGGTCGCGGCCCGCTCCACCGCACCGATCAGCGCGTCCAGCGCCCGGTCGAGCTCCGGAACCGTCACCGCCCCGTACCCCAGCACGACCCCGGCCGGCGTGCTGCCCGGAGCCATCCCGTACTCCTCGAGCGTCGAGACGAGCACGCCGGCACCGGCCATCCGCGCCGCGACCTCCTGCCCCGTCGCCGGACCCGACCACACCACCACGGCATGCAGTCCGCCGGTCAGCGCACGGGCCTCCAGTCCGACGACGTCGTCGAGGCGGGCCGCGATCCGGGCGCGACGGTGCGTGTAGTCGCGCCGGACCCGGCCGAGGTGCCGGCGGAGCGAGCCGGTCCGGAGCAGGTGCGCGAGCGCGACCTGCACGGGCTCGGCGACGACCGCGCCGCGGGCACGACGGGCAGCGAGCACCGCGTCGGCGACCCCGGCCACGGGCCCGGCCCCGACCAGCACACCAGCCGTCGCGGGCAGCACGACGTAGGAACAGCGCAGCCGTGGGTCGAGCGTCTTCGAGAACCCGCCGACGTGCAGCACCACCCCCTCGGCGTCGAGTGCCGCGAGTGCCGGCACGGGGCTGCCGCGGTGCCGGAACTCCGAGTCGTAGTCGTCCTCGACCACGAGCGTGCCGGTCGCCGCAGCCCAGGCGAGCAGCCGCTGCCGTCGCGCCACCGGCATCACCGAACCGAGCGGGTACTGGTGCGTCGGTGTGACGAGCACGACGTCGACCGGCGGTGCGGCGGTCAGGGCGTCGAGGTCCATCCCGTCGTCGTCGAGCGGGATGCCGACGACGGTCCCGCCCGCGCTGAGCACCGCACGCTGACCGGTCCGGTACCCCGGGTCCTCGACCGCGAACACAGGGGTGCGACCGAGGTGCACGCGGAGTGCCTCGGTGACGAGCGACAACGCCTCGGAGGTCCCCGCGGTCAGCAGCACCCGGTCGACCGACGGAGCGAACCCGCGGCTCAGGCCGAGCTGTGCGACCACCTGCGCGCGGAGCTCCACCGTGCCGAGGGTGTCCGCGACGGCGTTCCGCAGCGGGGCGTCGGCCGCCGCCCGCCAGGCCGCGCGCCAGTCCCGCTGCGCGATCGCGGTGACGGCGGGGACCCCGGGGCGGCAGTCGATGACCCGGGCGGTGGCCATCGCCGTCGCACCCGGGTCCGACGCTGGCAGCAAGTCCCCGACGGCGCCGCCCCGGCCGCCCACGTTCGCCACGCCGCCGGTGCCAGCCGACGCGACGACCCGCGCCACCGCACCGTGCCGCGTCCGGATCCAGCCCTCGCCGTCGAGCTGGTCGTAGGCGGCGACGACCGTTCCGCGTGCGACGCCGAGCTCGGCGGCCAACGCCCGGGTCGACGGCAGCGGATCGCCCTCGCGCAGCGTGCCGTCGTGGACCATCCGTCGGATGCGGGCGACGACCCCTGCGGTCTTGCCGGACTGGTCCACCACGATCACCTCGATCTGGTCCACGCACCGGACCACTGTCGAACCTAGCGTGGCCCGCATGAGCACCCCGAACCCCGTCGACGGCCCCGACCTGCGCGTCCGACGCATCCGCGAGCGCCAGTCCGACGACCCCGCCGTCCTCCGGGCGATCCTCGCCGAGGCCCACCTCGCCCACGTCGGATTCGTCCGCGGCGGCCACCCGATCGTGCTGCCCTTCCTGTGCGGTGTCGGCGACCTCGGCGCCGGCCCGGTCCTGCTGCTGCACGGCTCGACCGGCGGCGGCCTCTTCCTCGAAGCAGTGGCCACCGGCGTGCAGGTCGCAGCGACGGTCACGCACCTGGACGGGCTCGTGTTCGCCCGCTCGACCTTCGACAGCTCGGCGAACTACCGCAGCGCGATGATCGCGGGCGCCGCGACGGTCGTGCCGCCTGAACTCCGCACCGAGGCGCTCTGGCAGGTCTCCGACCACCTCATGCCCGGCCGCCGCGACGAGGTCCGCGAGATGACCCCGAAGGAGGTCCGCGCCACCCAGGTCCTGCAGCTGCCCCTCGACCGGGCGAGCGTGAAGGTCCGGTTCCAGGGCAACGGCGAGGCCGCGGACGACGGCGAGGACCACACGGTCTGGGCCGGCGTGCTGCCGCTCGCGGTCCGTGCCGGCGTCCCGGTGTCGGGGGACATCTCGGGGGACGCCCCGGTCGACGCGTCCGTCGTGGCGCTGGCGGCTCGCCTCGACCGCCTTTCGTCCGACCGGGAGGCCCGGATCGCCGCCGTCATGCGGGTCGCGTCCATCTGAGGCCGGGTCCTCGGGCCCCCGGGCGCGGATCCGCCGCATCTGAGCGACCTGCGAGGATCGCCCGTTCCTGTGACGAGCCGCAGGAACACTCCGGGACTGCCCAGCCTCGATCCGCCCCGTGACCAATACGTTACTTTCCGGATCGTCCAGCGGTCCCGACCCGGAAGGACCCATGGGACGCCACGCCCTGCCTGCAGCAGCCGAAGACCGACAGCCCTCGCGAGGGACCCCGCACACCGCGGTGGAACCCGCTCCGGCGTCACCGCAGCCGCAGCCGTCCCGTCCCCGTGGTCGTCGCTCGGCCCTCGGTCCCGCTGCTGCCCGGGCCACGTTCGTGGAGCACCCGAAGCCGACCCGCACCGTCCGGATGCAGCCGCATCCGCGACCAGTCGCCTCGAGCGCCGGTGCGGCCGTGCTGAGCCGGAAGGCCGTCCTGCGTGCCGAGCGGGCCGTCGACCCGCGGCACATCCGCCGCACCGCGAACGCCAAGCGTGCCGCGATCCTGCTCGCACCGGCGATCGCCGTGACCTCGAGCCTGACGCTGGCCGTGCCGGCGAACGCGGCGACCCCGGCGGAGACGCAGCAGGGCACGACGACCTCGCAGGCCGCGCAGACCTTCACCGTGGCGCACGACGTCAAGGTCCCCGTCGTCACGACCGACGGCATGACCACCACGACCACGGTCGTCTCGTACCCGACGCTCGACCTGCGCTTCGGGGTGACGACGGCCCAGGCGCAGTCGGCCCTGTCGGCGGCGCTGTCCGCCGGCGGCGACCGCGCCACCATCGTCGAGACCGCCCTGCAGTACATGGGGGACCCGTACGTCGAGGGCGGCGCGAGCCACGAGGGCATCGACTGCTCCGGCCTGACGATGGTCGCGTACGCCGCGGTCGGCATCCCGCTCGTGCACTACGTCCCGACGCAGGACGCCGCGGCGACGACGATCCCCGAGTCCGAGGCGCTGCCCGGCGACATGGTCGTGTACGACGACGAGGACCACGTCGGGCTGTACCTCGGCCAGGGGCTCGTGCTGCAGGCACCGCACCCGGGCGAGGTCGTCGACATCGTGCCGATGTACTCTGCCGCGCACCACTTCGCGCGCCTGCTGCCCGCCGGCAGCTGATCCGACGCAGGCGGGGCCGTCGACGGTGACCATCCCGGCCACCGGAGGGTCCGGCACCGACGTGTCACGGGCCTCCCGTATCCTGGCCTGATGGCTTCCGACACCCGTACCCCGTTCGAACAGCAGCAGTCTGCTCGTCCGCAGGTGCGCCCGCGCACCGAGGGCTGGAAGCAGGCGACCGACACCGACGGCCGTCCGCTGCTGCAGTTCGCGTCGCCGAAGCGCGGCAAGCCGCCCGTGCACCTGGCCGACCTGACGGCCGAGGAGCGCGAGGCCCGCGTCAAGGAACTCGGTCTGCCGGGCTTCCGCGCGAAGCAGCTCGCGACCCACTACTTCACGCACTACACGTCCGACCCGGACAAGATGACCGACCTGCCGGCCGCCCAGCGCGAGCAGCTCGTCGCCGGGATGCTGCCGCCCCTGCTGACCGAGACCCGGCGGCTGGCGACGGACAACGGCGACACGATCAAGTTCCTGTGGAAGCTGCACGACGGCGCCCTGGTCGAGTCGGTGCTCATGCGGTACCCGGGTCGCATCACGCTCTGCGTCTCGTCGCAGGCCGGCTGCGGCATGAACTGCCCGTTCTGCGCCACCGGCCAGGCGGGGCTGACCCGCAACATGTCCACCGCCGAGATCATCGAGCAGATCGTCCGGGCCAACGCGGCCATCGCCGCGGGCGAGCTCGGGGGCGATCCCCGCAAGGGCGGCAAGGACCGCGTCGACGCCGAGCGCGTCACGAACATCGTGTTCATGGGCATGGGGGAGCCGCTCGCCAACTACAAGCGGGTGATGGACGCCGTGCGGCTGATGGTCGCGCCGCAGCCGAACGGCCTCGGGATGAGTGCCCGTGGCATCACGATCTCGACCGTCGGGCTGGTCCCCGCGATCCTCAAGCTGGCGGACGAGAACATCCCGGTGACCTTCGCGCTGTCGCTGCACGCCCCTGATGACGAGCTCCGCGACGAGCTCATCCCGGTGAACTCGCGCTGGAAGGCCGACGAGGCGATCGACGCCGCGCACAACTACTACGTCAAGACGGGCCGCCGTGTCTCGATCGAGTACGCGCTCATCAAGGACATGAACGACCACGCCTGGCGCGCGGACCTGCTCGCCGAGAAGCTCAACAAGCGCGGCAAGGGGTGGGTGCACGTCAACCCGATCCCGCTCAACCCGACGCCGGGCTCCGTGTGGACCTCGTCCGAGGTGCACGTGCAGGACGAGTTCGTCCGCCGGCTCAACGCCGCGGGCATCCCGACGACCCTGCGCGACACCCGCGGCAAGGAGATCGACGGGGCCTGCGGGCAGCTCGCTGCAGCGGAGTAGCCCCGGCGCCGACGGGCACTCCCGGGCCGACACGCCCGGGAGGAACCACGGTTGGCGAGGCCCCCGGAGCCTGTGTAGTGTTACCTCTCGTTGCCACGGCGGCGGAGAACGGAACGGCTGAGACGGTCACTGGGTTTACCCGGGGATCTTGTCCGCCACGGTTCTTCCCCGGGCAGCGGATTCACCAGCCTCTCTGGCGGAGCATCTTCGGGTGTCGAGCGGGGGAGTGCGTCTGGTCCTTGAGAACTCAACAGCGTGCACATTGTCAATGCCAATTTATTGATTGACCTCGTGCCTGGGCAGCTTCGGTTGTTCAGGTCATGATGCAATTCCTTTTGGATTGAAGATTGTCAGTAGACAGTCAACAGTCAGAATCAACTCGGTCTGATGCCTTCGGGTGTTGGGTCTGTATTTTTTTACGGAGAGTTTGATCCTGGCTCAGGACGAACGCTG